>CAMCQY010000015.1 GCA_945877135.1 Candidatus Kuenenia stuttgartensis | reverse complement strand
GACGTGCCGCTGTATTGACGATCCAGCAGGAGTCTGTCCGCAGCGGCCACGTCTTGCTCGAGAGCCGAGATCGCCAACGCCCCGATCGACTGGATGACAGCAGCCTTGTCGATCTTCGATTCCGGGCCGCCGGCAGCCGCCAACGCCGTCGCCGCCCGCACTCGTACATTGATCGAGCGGTTGTCGTCATTGAGGATTCGAACCGCGTCCGCCGCGGTTGCCGGCGATAGCGGGCCGAGTTGCGGCAGCATCGAGAGACACCTCGCGGCCATCCAATCGTTCTCGACGGCCATCGTCTGAGACGTCGGCTCCTTCGCGGACTCGTTCAGAATCGCCTTGATGGCGGGGACTGCCACAGCGGCCATCCGTTGTTGCTCCTCCGCCACTCCCTTCGTCGCTTCGACGTGTTTGGCGAGGCCCACGCAGGCTGCGATCCGCACCGCCTTCGGCAGGTCGGCGTTTGCGGCCGCTCCGGCGAGCACCGCCGCGGCGGGCTGCCAGGGCTTTCGATCCATCGACTGCAACTCACCGATCAACAGCATGGCGTTGACCCGCACGACCGGATCAGCGTCGTCTTTGCCAGCGAGCGTTTCCATGAATGCCATGGCGGCCTTGATGGCTTCATCCGCCGCCTTCTCGTTGGCTATATCGACAAGCAGGTATTCCCGCATCCGTTTGCGGACTCTCTCGATCGTGCTTCGGTTGGCCTCGAGGGCCAATTGCGGCAGGGCGATCTCCTCGAGAAAACTTCGCGCAGCCTGATCGAACGCCCCGCCGCCCTTCATGGCCTCCCGGTAGTTCCTGGTCTCCGCCGCAGACTCGACCTTGGTCCAGCCCGTGAAGCGGGCGTCGCCATCCTGGCCAAAGCCATCGGCTGCGGCTGTGAGCACGATGCCCGCGGCCAGGGCCGCGTTGACGCAAAAGCGAAGAAGCTGGCAGGCCGGCCTCCTCGGGGCAACGTGTGGAGCAAAATGTGGATCGAAGTCAGGGAATCTCATCACGGCGGAAATCAGCCTATCTTTTGGGTGCGAAAGGGTTGCCAAACGGCGAATCGCCTGCCGCCGGGGGCTGACCGGTGCCGGCCGCGGCTCCTGCATCTTCGGCCGGCAACGTGAGTTGATAACGGTCTATAGACTGTTGCGAATCCGCCGAGGAGGTGACCTCAAAGGTGCCATCGGGCCGCAGGAAGATCATCTCGAGCGGCTCGGGCGGTGGCGTCGGTTTGCCCGTTCGTGTCTCCCCGCGATCCTCGAGTTTGCCGCGAACGTCGAGGAGCACGCGGTCGGTGACGATCGCATCGCCCCGCGAACGGGCATCACCGCGCTTGTTCTGCGTCGGATCGACGTTGGCGATGCCTCCGGCTTCGATCAGCAGTTGACGCAACGCAAGCGAACCGCCGTTTGGCTTTTCGCCGAGGATCAACGTGGCCACCGTGCCGGGCTTCAGTCGCTTGAGGTCCTGCTTCTTCTGAGGCTGCACGAGCATGCGGGTGCCGTCGGGCACAACGACCGGCGAAGTGGCGTTGCTCTCAGGCGATTCCAGGGTCGGCTGTTTTGCGACCTCCGCGTCCACGAGGTGACGGCTCGGCATGTTGAGGTTCGGATTCCAACAGACCGCCTTGACCCGATAGCGGTATGTCCGCCCGGGCACGACCGAAAGATCGATGAACCTGAACAGACGATACTCCGGCCCCAGCGGGCCCTGAGTGACCTGCCCGTCCGCGTCTGGCATCATTCCCGGCATCATTCCCGGCATCATCCCGGCCCCATCAGGCCCCATCGGCCCGAAGCCGGTCGGCGGGCCGCCCGTGGCTCCACCGAAGACATTCGTGTTGGCTGCCGCCTTCTCTGCCTCAGCCTCGGCCAGCGCCTTTCGAGCGGCAGCATCGCGCTGGAGAAAATCGGTAAACCAGGGATGAAGGGCGTTGAAGCCCCAAGACCCCTCTGCAAGTTGCGGCATCGGGATGCAGAACGGCAGCGGCGACTGCACTGGATCCCGCCGCTCCATTTCGGGCGGAAGCAGCAGTGGGGGCAGCATTGGTTCCGGCTGGATCCCGCCCCAGTCGCCAGCGTAGCGACGGGCAACGGTTTTCATGTCAACCGCAGTCCACTTCTCGGCAGCTCCGGGGAGCACCTCGGTCTTCTCGAGCCGATAATTGCTCCAGCTTGCCGTGTCGAGCATCGGGTCGCGGAGGCTCGCTGTGCTGAATCGCCGGTCATATTCCTCCTGCTGCTTGACGACGGGGATCAGACCGGTGACGAGCACATACGGCACGATCTTACCTTGCACGGCATTTGGGTCAGGCTGGGGAGGCATCATGCCCATGTCAGGTGGCTGCATCGGCTGCATGGGCTGCATCGGGCCGCCCCGGCCTCCGCCCCGCGGCGGCTTGGCGGGCTTGGCCGCGTTGTTGGCATCAAGATTGAGGGGGCGATCGGGGATTGGCCGATCCCCGATTGGCTTGGGCTTCAGTGCCAAGATGGCGACCCCCGCGACGGCCCGCAGGTCTTCGATGGGGAGGATGTCAGGACTGCTGCGCCGGGCAAGTTCACCGAACAGAGGCTTGTTGAACATCGCGAGCGAAGGTGCTGGTTCAATTCTCGGAGCGAGCCATTGGGCTACGGTGTCCGCGAGCCCCTTCTCGCTGGTCAGTTCATCGTCTGGAGCGATCTTCACAGCCTCGATGTGTTCGGCTGTCGCCGCCGCATCGGCGATAATCGCCTGTGGTTGCTGCTCCGGTTTTGGCCTCATGTTCCGGAGTGCCCCGACCCCGCCCCACGCGAGGCCGCAGGCTGCCAGGCCGACCATGGCGGCGACGACCTTCTCGCTATGGAGCAGCAGGAACGACAGCACCGCATCCTTGTTGAACGCGATCTTAGGCGCTTTCATGACGCAATCCTCCGACGCGTGGGCCGGTGGAAGAGAGCGGCCTTGGGAGCTGGAACTGGCTTCTCTGCCGCCTCAGTCGGAGCCACCGGATCCCCCTGGCCAGGCTCCAGGCCGACGGTTCCCTCATTCGGTGGCGTGGCCAGACCGATCGTGCCACGGAGTTCAAGGGTCACATCATAAAGCCTTTCCGCACCCGAGGTGACGGAGGCGTTGTCTTCCCAGCCGGCCGTCGGATCCCCCTGCCCGGAGGTCGGAGCGTTGATCCGCACCTGGCGAACGTCAATCGGGACCTTGGCGGTGGCCAGCAAAACCAGCAAGCCGTCGATCTGCCGCTGATCGATAACGACCCGCAGCACAAATGGCATCAGGTGGATCATCTGGCAATCGACCGCCGCCGCCAACTGCGCGGCGTCCAAGGGCTTGCCGGTAAAGTCAACATAGACCCAGTTGCGCAGCATCTCGTCTGGATCCACCGGCACTGCCGCGCCGCCTTCGCCGCCCGGAGGGGCCATCCCTGGAACCGTCATCTGGCCTCCTTCAAACCGTGGGTTGGGCGGCCTTCCCACGGCGGCATCGGGGCCTCCGGGCCCCATGGCTCCGGGCCCCATCATGTCCGGCGGCACTCCGTCGGGCATTTGCGTTGCCGTCATACGAATGACCCGGCCGCCGCCGACACCACCTGGGTTGTCCTCAGCGGCCGGATATCCAACGTAGAGTTCGTCGATGGCGGAGATCGCAGCGTTGTGTGGACCAGTGGCCGGCTTGTTGATGCGTGCCACCACGTCACACAACACGTTGTAGACCCACAATTCTTCCTGCGCCAGCAAGACCTTGGCGGTGGATGGCTTCTTGTCCCAATTGAACGACGCGAAGATCCGCTGTTGGTTTGCCGCACTCCACGTCGCCATATAGGGCGACACCTCTGGAACCCCCTCCGGCGGGCCCATGCCGGGCCGCATCATGTCGGGGCGAATGGTCGGCTGCATGGGGACGCTTTGGGACGATTGCCCCGCATCGGAGGCGTCCCGCATGGCATCTTCCACACCCAACCGCGTGGGCAGCTCCCGGGCAAGCGCCCGCACCACGTCCTGATACCGCTCGAGCAGCCGCGGCGAGAGTTTGCCATCCGGCTTCAGCGTCTCGATCGCCTTCACAAAATCGGGCCCCAGGGAGTCGGGCCAGACGCGGATCGCCTGCTGGCTGTCCCAGAACTTCCGCCACTCGGCGAGCGTTTCGCGTTTCACCCGCATGGTGCTTGAATCGATGTCGTTGGCCCATGAGTTGTTGGGATGCTGCGGAATTTGTCGCACACTCTTGAGCGCCGAGATGTGCCCCTCGATTTCCCTTCTCACCGACTCGATCTGAGTGGTGAGCCGATCTTGCGCTACGAACAACAGCGGCAGCAAAACCAACGGAACAACGAGCGATAAGAGCCAGAAATGATGCTTGGCGAGCAGTGCTAACCAAGGACGAGCCGTGTCGGCAACGGAGGTCTTGGCCATGGTGGTGACGCTTGCTGACGAGAATGTGTGGGTGGAAAGGAGAGCCGTGAGGGAACTCGAGGGTTCATTCAGCGGCGGCCGGTGCAGCAGACGGTGGCGGAGCCTGTCCGGCGGGCCGCGGCTGCCAACACAGTTGGAGCACGAAGTCATACCGCTTGAGTGACAGATCCTGCGGTTCAAGCGGCTGCGTCGGCTCAGTGCCGGGCCGCATCGGCATACCCCCGGGCATACCGCCAGCGGGCCGACTGCTGCCTCCGCTGAGGTTCGCAACCGGAATCCGCACCGACTTGATCCGCGACGACACGACGATGATCGGGAAGCCGAGGCCCAATTCGGACACGCTCACTTGCTGTCCGGCCAGCGGTCCGGCCGAAACGGTAACCTTTCTATTCCTGTCCATCAGGTTTTTGACGAGCGTGGATCGCAGGAATTGCGCTCCCTCCAAAGGCTTGTGTCGCGGCTCGTTGTGGAAGTGATGGCCGCGCAACTCGATGATCCAGCCGGGGCCGGTGGGACCGGTGACCGCGGTCTTCGTGTCTCCACCGGCTGTTTCTCCACCGGCGGCCGCCTCGCTGGCCGGGGCATCGGGAGTGACGGCGGGCTGCTCGCCATCCGCAGGTTTGTCGGCACCCTCGGGAGGCTGCGCTCCCTTTTGTTCGGCCGCGGCATCCTCCGCAATATGGGTTTCTGCCCACTGCTGCTTCAGATCACCAAACCAGACGGCGAGATCGGGGGAAAACTGGCAATCCATGCGATCGATGTGAAGCTCCTGCCGATCGGCCGGATTCTCCGGCACCACGCCCGGTTCATCGCGGGGTAGCAGCGTCTGCACTGCCCGCACCATGTCGAGCGCCTCGAACCGTTGGTTTTGTACCTTCGCCAGCCACTGCTGCTGGGCGATGGCGGCTGCCTGCCGTTCGCGCACCTGGCCGATCGCCGCCGTGGCCGCCGCCGACTGTTGTTTGACGGCGTCGGCCTTGCCGAACGCGGCCGCGTAGAGGTCGGGGGCATAAGCCGTCCAGGCGGCGAACATGCCGAAAAAATTGATCAGCGCGGCAGCCAGGAGCCCGACCAGCGCACCCACGGCCCACGGCTTCTTGGATTCGATGATGCGTTCGCGAACGATCTCATCAGGCAGCAGGTTCGCGCTGATGTCCGCCACGTTCGCCGCCTGGAGGGCAAGGCCATAGGCGGTTCCGAACGCGAGCTGGTGCTCCCGGAAGGCCGGGTTCGACAGCACCGACGCCCCTTCCAATCCGTTGAACTTATCCAGCCGCTGCACGTCGAGCTGCAGCTGCTGTCCGACGAAGTCCGTCAGCCCGCGGAGCTTGGTCGCATTTCCGAGCAGCAGCACCTTACCGATGGTCGCCGTGCGATCGGTGCCGGTGAAGTAGTTCAGCGAACGCTGGAGTTCGGAGGCGAATTCATTGAACACCGGCTTCATCATCTTGAAGACGGCCTTCGGATCTTCCGCTTTGACGGCATTTCGCTTGAGGTTTTCGGCTCTGGTAAACGTGAGCTTCATTCCCTGCACGAGAGCCTTGGTGAAGTTGCTGCCGCCCGATGGGATGCTCCGTTGCCAGATCCGTCGCCCGTTGGTGACGACAAGGTCGGTCGAATCCACTCCGACCGACACCAGCGCGAGCGACGGGGCGGGCTGGTCCGGATCCTGCGTCTTCGGGTCGGGCAACTGGTCGAACATCGCCATATTTGCCAAGGCGATCGGTGCCAGCTGCAGGACATCGACGTGGATGCCCGCCTGCGCGAGGGGAGCCAGGGCCTTGAACACCTGTTCGCGTTTCATAGCGAACAGCGCCACCTCGGCATCGAGCACGAACCCACTTTCCTCCATCCCACCGGCCAGTCGCTGCCACCGCCACACCACTTGTTCGAGCGGAAATGGAATCTGCTGCCGAGCCTCGTACTTCACGATATCGGGAATCTTCTTGGCCTCGATGGGCGGCAGCTTGATGAACTTCGACAGCCCGAGATTGCCGGGAACTGACACGGCGACCTTGTCGCCCTTCAGGTCGTGGCGGCTGATGAGCTGATCGAGGGCCGACTGCACCAGTTCGATCGGGTCGGCCTCGGGCTGCGTGAGGATCATCGGGTATTCGATGTACTCACAGGCGACGGCCTCGAGCTTTTTGGGCTCGGTGGATACGCGACACCGCAGCGCCTTCAAGGCGCATTTGCCGATATCGATTCCCCACACGTAAGAACCACTGGCCATGACCGTTTCCAAAACATCCTTGAGAGGCGATGCGACCCGAATTCGAAAAGCGTATCAAACGCTTCCCTATCAACACTTTACGAGTGATGCGCGCGGGGTGTCAAACGTGGCTCTTCACGGGCCCCGCGTGTTTGACAAAAAGCCCCGGACGGGAGTCCGGGGACACCGGGTTGTTGGGCGACCTCGGATGGGCATGGAGCGGGGGGCGTTCTTCACACCCGGAGTCCCATGACTTCCGCCGGGGGCTGCTTGGCTGCATGCATGCCTCTTCCGCCTTGCCGCGAACGCTTTCCGCTTTCGCTAAACTCGTCGGCATGAAACCCGACCGCATCACCGTGTTCCTTCCCTGCCACTCCCTCCATGATTTTCCCACCTGGCTGGATGAAGAGGAGGCCGACGCGTTGCTGTCGGCCTGGACCGCGGCCTGGCACCCATGGCTGATCGCCACCGTGGGCGATGTGCCTCGGTGGGCAAGCGTTGACCTGCCGCCGGCTGAACGCGCGACTCTGGGCATCGTGCCCGCCCCGTGGGATGACCGATTCGCCTTGCAGTCCGACGCCCTCTGCACGGCCGGATCGTGCTGGGTTCGTGGCGTGACCGGCCACCCGAACATCGTCACGGCAGCGGCGGCCGCGCTGGCTGGCGATACCCCGATTGCGGAGCCGCTTCCGTGCGGGCGGCTGGCGGACGAATTCCACGCCCTCGGACTGGCCACATTGCTCGCCGAACTGGTGGCGCAGCGGATGCGGTCCTCTGCCGACCTGAATGGCACTGACTTCGCCGATACGACCGTGCGTGCGGCCAGGGCCGCGATCAGCGGCGACGAGGAGGCAGCCCGGGCGGCCTTGAGGGAATGCTACGGATTCCTCGAGTCCACGCGGGCACACTACTACCCGGTCGATGTCTGGATCCTCGACATTGTTCTGTTGGCCGAGTCAACGCTCGGCGACGCGCTGGATCGCGAGCTTCAGGCGACGGTGCCGATGACGCTGGTCGCCACCGGTGGACTGATCGAGAAGCTCGCGGCCGCCAATCCAGCGGCGTTGGCCCGCGTGCGGGAACGGTCTGCGGACGGCACGATCGCCCCGGCGGGCGGCCGCTACGACTCACAGCCCCTCGACGAGTGCACGCCCGAGCAGATCGTCGGCTCGTTCGAGCGAGGACTCGCGGTGTGGCGGGAGATCGTGGGCACGGTTCCTGTCACGTATGCCCAGCAGACGGGCGGTTCGTCGGCGATCCTGCCGCAACTGCTCACCAGCCTCGGCTTCACAGGTGTGATCTGGGCACTTTTCGATGGCACGGCGCTTCCCGATCCAGGTGGCAGCCGCATCCGTTGGGATGGCACCGGCGGCGCCTGCATCGACGGGGTTGCCCGGGCCCCGCTGGATGCCCGTCGCGCGCAGACGATCCTCGCCCTGCCCGAGCGGATCGGCGATGCCATGGATCACGACCACACCGCCGTCATCCAGTTTGCCCACCACGCCGGCACAGCCAGCCCCTGGTTCGACGTGCTGCGACGGATTGGTGCCGCCAGCACCGTGCTGGGGACCTTCGTCACGCCTCCCGAGCTGTTCAGCCGCACCGCTGGTGCAGGCACCGTGGTCTCCTTCGAACCGGATGTCTTTCCAGTTGGACTCCCCGCCGTACCTTCGACAGCCTCCACAGAAGTCAGCCATCGAGACGCCGTCGCCAGCCGCGTCGCCGCAGCCCGCGGCGAGGCTCGCCGCCTGATGGCCGCCCGCGAGTCGCTTGGCGACATCCTGCACCGTGAAACCTCCTCGGTCGTCGCCCAGGCACAGGGGGCCGCGGTCAGGGCCGGTCGCTCCGGCTGGGGGCTCGGCACGCTGTTGACCGCGGTCCGACGGCCCGACGATGACCTCGTGCTCGAACATGCTTCGCTGCGGATTCAGGTGCACCGGCAGACCGGTGGCCTGCTCTCCGTCCGGCGGCCTACCGACCGGGGCAATCGGCTGTCGCAGCGGCTGGCCGCGCGTACGACTCGTCCGGCGCCTCCGCCGGGCAAGCCGTGGGAGGACGTCAGCGAACGCGCCGTCTACTCGGACATGCAGGCCGACTCGATCAAGCGGATTCCTGCAGCCGAGGGACGAGGCGACGTGATTGAAAGTCGCGGCCGTCTGATCGCCGACAGAGGCCGCGATGTGGGATCGTTCATTCAGCGAATCGAACTCGTCGCCGGACTGCCTCTCGCGCTGATCGACATCGAGGTGCGGGGCGTCGAGGCTCCCAGAGGACCGCTCTTCGAGCAGCATATGGCCTGCCGATTTGCCTGGAATGAAAACGAGGATGTCGTTCTCCATCGCAGCCTGCACACGCAGTCGATCGCCACCGAGCGAGGGCGGTTCACGGCCCCGTGGTTTATCGAACTCAGCAGCCCGGACGATCGTGACGGACGCGTGGCGATTCTCACCGGCGGCCTTCCGTGGCATGTGCGATCAAGCCCCCACATGCTCGATTCGATCCTGCCCTTCCAGCTCCCGATCGAAGCACCGAATCATCCGCCGACAACATCAGCCGGTCGCGTCGTGCACCGGTTGGCCGTCGGAGTCGGTCTCGAGCGGCCGTGGGATCTGGCGACTGCCCTGCTGGCGGAGTCGCCGACCGCATCGTTTCGGACGGTGTTGGCCGAGCCGGCGGTCGCCGACAACGTGCGGCTGACGGTCGGTCCGGTGAGGCGGGAGGAAGGCCGCGTTGTGGCGGCGCGGATTGGCCTGCTGGAATCGGCCGGCCGCGCAGGAGAGGTGCGACTGGAGTGTGCCGTCGAGGTGGCCCGGGCCGTCCCCTGCGATACTGCTGTCAGGCAGCTCTCGGACCGAGTGGATCACGCATCGGCCGTGGATGGCGTGACAATCAACGGGCGTTCGATCACGCTGGATCTCAAGCGGTATCAGTGGCGGCATCTTGACCTGGAGTTTCACCGATGATCATCACGCTCGACGGGCCGGCCGGTGCCGGCAAGAGTTCTGCCGCCCGCGCGCTCGCCACCCGGCTGGGCTGGTGCTACATGGATACCGGCGCGATGTATCGTGCCGTGGCGCTGACGGCGCTCGAACGGGGCATCCCGCTCGACGATTCGCCCCGCATCGCCGTGCTTGCCGAGGAGGTTCGCATCGAGTTTCGCGATGGCCGCGTCAACGTTGACGGCCGAGACGTCTCGGTGGAAATCCGCACGGAAGCGATCACAGCGGCGACACGCCCGGTGGCCGATGCCCCGCCGGTCCGCGAGGCGATGAAGCGGATTCAGCGCCGCATGGCGGAGGGGATCGATGTCGTCACCGAGGGACGTGATCAGGGCTCGGTGGTGTTTCCGCAGGCCGAACTGAAGGTGTTCCTCACCGCCTCGCCCGAGGAGCGTGCCCGGCGACGTCACCGCGAGGAACTCGGCCGCGGTCATGCCCCGACGCTCGAGTCCGTGCTCGAGTCCCAGTCGCGGCGGGATGATGCCGACTGCGCGCGGCCCGTGGGCGCGATGCGGCAGGCCGACGATGCCGTGCTTCTGGAGACCGATGGACTGTCGGCCGAGGAGGTGGTGCAGCGATTGGCCGAGCTGGCCGAGGCATGCCGTCGCAGCCGGGAGCAGCCATGAGCGATTCCCATGACTCCACCGCTGACCACGCCCGCGGCGGAACGGCCGTCACCGCAGGCCACAGCATGTTGGGCCGCTGGCTGTATGACTTGCTGTGGGTGCTCTGTCGCACCCTGGGGGTCTCCATGTTCGGATTCCGCGTGCGGTTCGCCGAGCCGCTGCCGCGGCAGGGTGGGCTGCTCGTGGTGTCGAGCCATCAGAGCCATCTCGACCCGCTTCTGCTCGGGCTGGCGACCGATCGCAGGCTGTCAACCCTGGCCCGAAGTTCGCTCTACCACTTCAAACCGTTCGCGGCGGTGATCACGGCACTCGACGCCGTGCCGATCGATCGCAACGCTTCGATGGTGAAGACCATGAAGGCCCTGATCGGCCGTCTGCGGGCCGGCCGCGCCGTGGTCATCTTTCCGGAGGGCACGCGAACCAGCACAGGCCAGTTGGGTGAGATCAAAAGCGGCTTCGCGCTGCTGGCGAAGAAGGCCGACGTGCCGATCGTGCCGGTGGCGATCGTGGGGGCCTACGAGTGCTGGCCCCGGACCCGGCTTCTGCCCCGGCCGGGCCGCATCCGGCTGGAGTTTGGTCGAGTGATTCCGGCCGCCGAGGTCGCCAGACTCGACGAGAAGGAAATCTTCGAACTCTGTGCGGTTCGAATCCGGGAACTCGACGCCGAAGCACGCCGCCTCCGCGCCGGCCGCAACGCCTGCGATCTCCGGCGACGCTAGGTCGCACCGCCGCTGTCGCTGCCGGCCGGCCGGATGAAGGCCACGCCCAGCTGCTCGTGCGGTGCCGTGTCGTCGAAATGGATCTGCGGCACCGTCTTGATCGCGTGCCGCAGCGCCTGCTCCCAACTGGAGCGAATCTCGCCGAGCGCCGGATCGCTGGCATCGAGACGGCGATAGCGTTTCACCGAGAGGTCGTCGTTGGCATACACGAGCAGATCGATCGGCGGCCCCACGGCCACGTTTGAACGCATCGTCGAGTCGAGTGAGATGATGGCATAGGTCACAGCCTGATCGAGCGTGGTCTCCCCGAAGCGGATGCCGCGGTCGAGGATCGGCCGGCCATACTTGCTCTCACCGATCTGCAGGAACGGCGACAGCCGCGTGCAGCGAAGCGGGTTCCCCTGGGCGTAGATCAAATAGAGCTGCGGCAACTCGCCGCGGATCTGCCCGCCGACGAGCAGATTGACCGAGAAGTTGATGTTGTCCCGCTCCATGTATTCCCGGTCGAGCGCGCCGACTGCGCGCACCTGATGCCCGACGCAGCGGGCGGCCTCGTAGAAGTTGGCAGCGCTCGCGAGGCCATCGCCGGCGCGAAAGTCCTGATCCAGCCGGGTCATCACCGACTGGGTCAGCGACAGGCTGCCGCTGGAGAGAATGGTGAACATCCGCTCTCCAGGAATGACGAACGTGTGCATCTTGCGACAGACTTCCACCTGGTCGATCCCCGAGTTCGTCCGCGAATCGGACGCCAGCACGAGCCCCTGATGGGTCCGAATCCCGACACAGTAAGTCATCGAATCCTCCGCTGATCTCGAAAGTGGCGCGAAACTTGCTGTGGTAGAGTCCGTCGGAGTCGCAGACTAACGGACAGGGTGTTTTCGTCAAGGAAATGGGCGGATGATGTCCCACCAACTCGCGGCCGCTGCCCCTCGTTCGGGCACGGAGTGCGCACTTTCCGTGCAGGAAGGCCTGTTTGCCGGCTATGAACTCGGCGCGGCCTATGACGAGATGTTCGGCGCGATCCACGCCGATGGGCCGGCGGCACGTCCTCACTATCAGCCGCTCCACGAACGTCTCCTCCAAACCACCGCCGAGGACTTCCGCCGTCGCAAGGCGATGACTGACCTTTCGATGCGGCAGGACGGCGTGGGCTTCACGGTCTACCGCGCCGAGGAGGGGATCGAGCGGGTATGGCCGATGGACCCAGTGCCGCGGATCATTCCGGCCTCGGAATGGCGGCTGGTCGAGGCGGGCCTCACGCAGCGAATCAACGCACTCAACCTCTTTCTCTGGGATGTCTATCACGAACAGCACATCCTGCGGGACGGCGTGGTGCCGGCCGGGCTCGTGCTGCAGGGGGCATTTTTCCGTCGCGAATTCGTCGGCGTCAACGTGCCGCGCCGGATCTACATCCACATCTGCGGCACCGACCTGATCCGTGCCGCCGACGGCGAGTATCTCGTGCTCGAGGACAACGCCCGCACGCCGTCGGGCGTCAGCTACATGCTGCAGAATCGGCAGGTCATCAAGCGGGTCTTCCCGTCGCTGTTCAACGACTACGACGTGCTCCCCAACGACGACTATCCGGCAGCGCTTCTCGACGTGCTGCAATACATCGCACCGGAATCGGCATCGCAGCCCACGGCGGTGCTGCTCAGCCCGGGCATGTACAACTCCGCCTACTTCGAACACAGCTTCCTCGCCCAGCGGATGGGAATCGAACTGGTCGAAGGGCGGGATCTGCTCGTCGATGGGAATCGCGTCTTCATGCGGACGACGCGGGGCCGCCAGCGGGTCGATGTCATCTACCGCCGGATCGACGACGACTTCCTCGATCCGCTGACGTTCCGGCCCGACAGCGCCCTCGGCGTGCCCGGGCTCGTGAATGCCTACCGCGCCGGCACGGTGGCACTCGCCAACAGCATCGGCACCGGCATCGCCGACGACAAGGGAATCTACCCGTTCGTGCCCGACATGATCCGCTACTACCTCAAGCAGGAGCCGCTGCTCAACAACGTCGAGACGTTCCGCCCGGAGATTCCAGCTCACCGCAGCCACGTGCTTGAAAACCTCGAGAAACTCGTCGTGAAGCGGGTCAATGAATCGGGGGGCTACGGGATGCTCGTCGGCCCCGCGTCAACCAAAGAACAGCAGGACGCATTCCGCCGCATGATCCAGGCGAATCCGCGGGACTTTATCGCGCAGCCCACGATCCAGCTCTCCACGCATCCCACCTTCGTCGATGGCCGCTTCGAGGGCCGCCACCTCGACCTGCGGCCGTTCGTGCTCTGCGGTGAGCGGGTGACGGTGACGCCCGGCGGCCTGACGCGTGTGGCACTCCCCAAGGGCAGCTTGGTCGTCAACAGCTCCCAGGGCGGTGGCAGCAAGGACACGTGGATCCTTGCCGACAGGACTCCCCCCGGCCCCCCGACCCCGTGAGGATCGCATGCTCAGCCGGGTTGCCGACGCGCTGTTTTGGATGAGCCGCTACCTCGAGCGGGCGGACCATCTTGCGCGAGCGGTCGATGTCACCTTCCAACTCGACCTCGACCTCCACGGCGTGCTTGCCAATCCGGTGGAACTGGAGTGGAACGCACTGTTGTCGTTGCTGCGGCAGCCGCCGCCGCAGATCCGCGATGGCGAGCATCCCGTCGGTGCGGTGCAACGATGGCTCCTGCTCGACATGGCCAATCCTGGCAGCGTAATGTCGTGTGTGAACCGCTCCCGCAACAACGCCCGCAGCATCCGCGGCTCGATCAGCCCGCCGATGTGGCGGGAGCTGAACAAGCTTTACTGGCGGCTCTCCGATGCCGGCCTGCCGGCGCGGGTGGCGGAGTCGCCGCATGACTTCTGCGAGGAGACGCAGATCGGCGTGCTCCTCTTTCACGGCGTGTGCGAGGCGACGCTCATGCATGACGAGGGCTGGCACTTCATCCAGCTCGGCCGGCATCTGGAGCGGGCGGAGAAGGTGCTGCGGATTCTCGACTCCAAGTTCGGGCTCCTTGAACGATCCGACGCTGCCGACCTGCCGATCAACAACCTGCAGTGGGGCGCTGTGCTCAAGAATTGCGCGGCCTACGAGGCCTATCAGCGTCTCTACATCAGCCGCGTCGAACCCGAGCGGGTAGTGGAGTTTCTTCTCACGAACCCAGACTTCCCGCACTCGGTGCGGTTTTGCCTGTCGCGGATCCAGCAGTCACTCACCGAGATCAGCGGCCGGCTTCCCGACCGCTGCGACGATGAGGTGGTCCGCACGGTTGGCCGGCTGCTGAACGATCTGGTCTATCTCGAGGGCGAGGCCCTCGACGGCGAGCGGCTGCACTCGTTCCTCGGCAACGCCCTCACTCGCTGCGCGCGGATCGGGAGCCTGCTTCAACAACAATACGCCCTGCAATAAATGCCGGCTTGGAGAAGCGTCAATGATTCTGGAAATCCAGCACGAAACATCGATGGAGTATTCGCAGCCGGTGAGCGAATGGCTCTGCGAACTGCGGATGGAGCCGGTGAGCGATGCCACGCAGCGATGCCATTCCTTCCAGATCAGCGTCGGCCAGCCGGTGACGTTCAGCCACTATCTCGACGGGTTCGGCAACCGCGTGCACCACTTCAACCTCCTCAAACCGCCCACGACACTGCGAATCCTCGCCGCCAGCGTGGTGGAAACCGAGGATACGGGAATCGGCCCGATGGCCAGCCAGACGACTTTTTCAGCTGATGCCACCGGTCACGACTGGCTCTTGCCGCTCGAAGCGATCGACTACCTGCCGCTCCGGGGGCCAGCACGAGCCACGCCGCTCTTGGACCCGGTGCTGGCAGAATTGCGGCCAATGCCGAGAATGCGGGTCGGCATGTGGGTCTGCCAGGTGGCCGAGTCCATCCGCGGACGTTTCGAGTATGCCCGCGATGTGACCGACGCCACTTCGCCCATCGAGCATCTGCTGACGCGCGGCAAGGGAGTCTGCCAGGATTTCACCCACCTGATGATCGCCGTGCTGCGGTCGTACGGCGTCCCCGCCCGCTATGTCAGCGGCTACATCCACCGAGAGAACAAGGAGTCGCAGAGCCATGCCTGGTGTGAGGTCTGGCTGCCCGATGTCGGCTGGACGGGATTCGATCCCACGAACGGCTGCCCCGTGAGCGGGCATTTTGTGAAGACGGCGGTGGGTAGGGATTTCACCGACGTGCCGCCCAACAAGGGCATCTACCGCGGTGCCGGCGACGAACGCATCAAGGTTCGCGTCGCCACCCGGACGCTCGATCGCCTACCCTCCCTTTCGTGGCACGATCAATTGGCACCGCTCGACGCTCCCGAGCACTCCGTGCTGCGGACGGCGCCTGTGTATTCCAACGAGGAAGAGGTCCAGCAGCAGTGATCGGCCGAGACGGTCGCGCTGGAGGCAGGCACAGATTCATAAAAGCCCTGAGCGCAAGCGACGGGATCCCCCGGCTTCCGCCGGGGGCTTGTATGCTGAGCGCAAGCGACGGGACGGGGGTTATCCGGACGATGCCCCTCGGGCCCCGGCCAGCGCGACCAACTGTTCGGCGATGTCGGCCCGCGTGGCAGCGATGATCGGCATCGGTTGGCGGACGTCATAGGGCCGGCCGTCGATGCCCCAATAGACGCCTCCACGCTCCTCGACCCAGAGTTTCACCGGCAGCACATCCCAGGCCATCTGCTTGGGAAATGCCGCCGAGTTATCGTGGATCACGGCCAGTCGCCGCTTGGTTCCCAGTGCCAGACTGGCCATCGAGTGCGGAATCCGGCTCTCGATCGCCATCGTGTGGACGCCAGTACGCATCGCGTCGTGCAGTTTCATGAACGCCGGATGGGATCGCCCGCTGTCGCTCTGCGGATTGAAGAGCAGGCAGCCCTCCTTGAGCGTGCCCATCGAGGCGAAGCCGCCTGCGGGCAGCCAGGCGATTCCGTCTTCGCCCGATCGCAGGATCGCCGCACCGCGGCCGCGTTCGGCGATGCCGAGCGTCGTTCCGTCAAGCGAGAGCATCACGGAAATCCGTGGCTCCCCATGTTCCAGGCAGGCGACCATCGGTCCGCAGATCGCCGTTTCCCCACAGAGCGACGCGGTCGTGCCGTCCAGCGGGTCGATGAGCCAGGCCTCGGGCAGGGCATGGAGGTCGGGCATCGCAGGCCCCTCCTCGGAGATGATCGGCATCTCCTTGATTGCCTCGAGCGCCCGGCTGAGGTGACGGTCGAGGCTGAGGTCGAGCGCCGTCACATAATCGCCAACCGATTTCTCCTTGATCGACGAACCATCCTTCACCTCGGCGGCGCCTTCTTCCGCCTGCAAGGCACCAGCCCCCTCGCTCTCGTGCAATGCCCTGTCTGTCGCTTCGATCACGGCAGTGGCCACGGCCATCGCGGTCGATGAAACCAGCCGGTCGGTCTGCTCTGAGGTCTCGAGGGTGCGGAGCAGTTCGGACCGGAACCGCAATCCAGATCGCATGTCAGGACATCCAAGGAACAATTGATGCACGGCACTGAGTCGTCACGAATACCGCCCAGAATGTAGCCGGAACGCCGAGATCCGTGTGCGGCTTCCGGCAGGATGGGAGGGCCTAGGGCTGCGCCGCGCGGGATCGCTTGAACGGATCGACGGTGCCGCCGCCCGGGCCGGGCGGCGGCGCGGAGGAGGACTGGCCAAAAGGCAGAAGCTTCGGCCACTCGAGATTCATGCCGGGCCACTGCGGTAGGGCCGCAGACGGAGGGCTTGGCGCCGCCGCTGGTGCCGGTGCCGCGGTGGCTGCCGACGGTGCCGCGACGACGGCGGGAACGGGCCCCACCTCGGGAAGGGCCGCGGGCGCGGCGTCGGGGCCTGCGAGGAGCTGACTCGGTTGAGGGAATCCGGAGGGAAGAGCGGTGGCTGGCGGTGGCGTGGAGACGACGGTGGCCGGAATGCCACCCAGCCCACGATCCAACACGCGGATGGAAACGTCGTCGATCCGCGCCTCACCCATGCCCGTGAGCGCGAACGTCACGATCAGCGGTTCATCAACGGCATCGGCCGGCACGATGCGGTAGAGCACCAGTCGCCGCCAGGCCGGCGTCATGCCCACACGCTCCGCGAGGGCGGGGCCGCCGAGGGAGTCGAAGACGAGCAGCCCATCGACGCTCCCCTTGATCGGCCTCGGCACCCAGACGCGTGCCTGGATCTCGAGCAATCTGCCGGCCGGAACCCGTACCGGCGGCGTGGTCACCCAGACCGGCGGCGTCTCCACCACCACGGGAGCGTCGGCGGCCGAGGTCGGCTCGGCTTTCATCGTCAGGCTGCCGGTGCCGCTGGCAGGCTGCGTGCGGTCAATTTCCACGGCCGATCGCAGCGACTGCTGTTCGAGGGCAAAATGACGCCAGCCCGCCGTGGCGAGATCTTCGATGCGTTCCATGCCGCCGCCGGTGAGCAACTCCGTCGAGGGCGAGGTGGATGAGAGCGCGTCGATGAACCGCCAGTGTTCCGCGAGCGTGGCGTCGGATGTCGAGAGCGGACTTGCCACCATCGAGCCGGTGGCCAGCACGCCGCGTTCCCAGGCGAGCCGCTCGACCTGTCCGCCGATGGCTGCGGCACGCCGCAGGGCTTCAATCGCCACGGCGGGATCGGCCACCGACGCCTCGGCCTGTTGCACGTCCCGCTGTGCCTCGGCGAGCATCGCGGCCACCGGCAGGTTGCCAAGCGCCGCGGGCGGCAGTCGTCCGAGCAGACTGGTATCGTCGGCCAACACCCCCGCGGCCAGAGCCCGTGCCGAGGCAAGTTCGAGCGGCACAAGTCCGCGGACCCGTTCCTGCACGTGCGCCGTCACGGCTGGATCGCCGCTGAGCAGCACCAGCGAGTGGCCGCGGAATGATTCGAGCGTCAGCGAGATGCCGCCCGTCACCCGCTTGTGCCGCAGCGGACGCAGGCCTCCGGGCGACACCTCCCAGGCCTGATGCGCCTCGGGCACGCCGGGCACAAGCAGCGTGAGCGGCTGAGCATTGCGGGGGATGTCGCCGTGGTAATGACGGGCCACGATCTGTGATCCCTGCACGCACCGCCAGGCGACCACCATCCGTGCCCGCGCCGCCTCGAGCACGACAGCCTGCACCTCGGGATCACTCGACTGCGCCGTCGCCGCAAACCGTCCTGCCGCGGCCCAGGGTTCGAGCAGTTGTAACTGGAGGTTCATGGAGAGGGAGGCTGCCGCCCGGGCCCGCGACTCGTGGTCGTCACCGTCGATGCGGCGGGTGGAGGAAAACAGGATCCCTCGCGTGCCCGCCGATACCGCCGCCAACGATGCCAGGCAGAGGCTCTCCGGATCGACCGACAATCCCTGCCCGCCGATGCCGGACAGTGCCGCGGCCTGCCGTGACGTTCGCGGATCGATCTCGGTTGAAAGTGAGGCCAGAATCGGCGTGCCGGGCCGGGTGAGCCGGGGCCGCTCCCGGAGCCACGCGAGATAATCGAGGAGTTCGAGGCTGGTGCCCAGAACCGTCCGCCGGGCCACGAGCATGTCTACGTGACGCGAGATGGCCCGCAGGCCGGAGTCGGCGGCAGCGATCAGCGGTCGGCTGCCGCGGGAGTCGCAGGTCCGCACCCGCCGCACCCGCTCGGCGAGATTCTCGACATCCTGTTCCGCCAGTCCGCTGCCCATGTCCCAGAAGAGCACTCTGTCCCAACGGGCGGAGAACGTGGGGAGCGAGTCTGCATCGCGGATGTCGATGTCGGGCAGGTCGGGAGGAGGAGAGATCAGCCAGACGCCTGCCCGCTGCGCCTCGGCGAGCAGGTCAGCGGTCGCGGGAGCGGAGAGCCGCACGCAATTGAAGCCGAGTCGCGCGATCGCTTCGAGCGGTTCGCCATGGTGATCGAGGCTGCGGGGAAAGAAGGGCAGCCCGCCCACCTCCAGCACGCCCCGCGTGAGCGCGGCGGTCTGCTGTGCCGCGGCCTGTGGGGGCGGCACGGCCTGCGTGGGTGCCGCCGACTCGGTAAACGCGGCCTGCCGCACGGCGAACGCACCATCGCCCTGGCCCGCTGTGGCTGGCTGCGCCTGCGGGGCAGCGGCGGGAATGACACCCTGAACCCGTAGGTCGTCGATCGACAGGTCGTAATGACCTGGGGAGGAGTAGAGTTCGAGCACGAGATGGGTGACCACGGCGCCCGTCAGGCTCGCCGTTGGACCGTGCTGGGCGCGAAGCGCGGCGAGTTGTCGCTCCAAACCGGTCACGATGTCGCCAGCTTCCAGCAACTCCCAGCGGTCCGAGTGGCGGGAGACGGTGCCCTGCACCACGGCGTCGATCGATCGCCCCGTCTGCCGTGACGAAACGTTTGGCAATGCGATCTTCACGCCAAGCCGGACGGCCGGACGATTGCCCCTCACCCAGACCGAGGCGCGGAACTCGTCGATGACGCTCGCCGGACCGATCGGGAACTGCAGCCGCAGGGTCGAGCCCGCAGTGGCGTCCAACACGATCCTCTCGCCGAAATTGCCACGGTGGGCCGCATCACCCGTGAGGGCGTGGCCGGTCACACGCGGCCCGCAGTCGGCTTCGGCAAGCGACCAGAGGGGCTGTCGACCTTCGAATCCTTCCTCCACGTCATCGGCTCGGGCCCGGACCGTCCCCATGGCCAGCATGCACCAGCCGACCACCAGCAACAGGTGACGGGCGGGCAGCGGCGACGGCACAGGTGGAACGGGCATGGAATCTCCATGGCGGCCGGGCCGAAAGGCTGCGGCGGCCACAAACCGCGGTTTGTAGCAGTCCGATCGTCGCAGGCTCCAGAGCGATGCCCGCAGTCCGTGGACAAAGCCGTCGGTGCCATGCGGCCTACGCCTCGAGATGGGTCGATTGTGACGTCTCTGCCGAAGGATCCGCACCGGCAGGGGAAAGTCTGCCGATTTTCGCGATCCTCTGGGCGGAATCGGCGACACGTGTACGAACATTCGGTTACGATATTCGTAGATTCTTTCGGTGCTCGTGCCCTGCGGGGCCCGGCAACGGAAGACCTCCCCGCCTTCCCTGCCCGCCTGTCCTGCCTGGCAGGCCCCGCCTTCCATATTTCGCCTGATCCCGCCTGGTTTCTGCCCACCATGAAGCCGTCGACGGCTGACGAACTGGCCCACCGCCTAGAGCAGTTGGATCTCGTGCCGGCGGCGCACATGGATGCCGTCTGGAGTGAACTCGGCGGCCGCAACGTGCCGGTGCAGGATTTCGGCGCCGCGCTCGTCCGCCACGAACGACTGACCGGCTATCAGGTCGATCGACTCCTCCGTGGCGAGGTGGATGGCTTCTTCTACGGCAGGGCCAAAATCCTCTACCAGGTAGGCGCTGGATCCTTCTCTCGCGTCTATCGCGCCATCCACGCCGATAATGGACGCATTCTCGCCGTGAAGGTGCTGCGCAGCCGCTACAGTTCCGATCCCGAGAAATGCCAGTCGTTCCAGCGTGAAGGGGAAATAGGCCGGCTGCTCCGGCATCCGAACATCGTCGCCATCGAGGACGTCGGGCGCGAATACAACTCCAGCTACATCACGATGGAGTTCGTCGAGGGACAGACGCTGCGGGAATTGGTACGAGTCCGCGGGGCCATCGACCTGTCGCGGGCGCTGGTCATCATCATGCAGCTCGTGGAGGGGCTCGAGTACGCCCATCGCCTCGGTGTGACCCACCGCGACATCAAGGCGTCCAACGTGCTCATCTCTTTCAGCGGGCAGGCGAAGCTCGTGGACTTCGGTCTTGCCGGTGGCGACACGACTGCGAGCAAGGCGCTGCGTCGCACGGGACAGCCGCGGACCGTTGACTATGCGGCGCTGGAGAGCATCGGAAAGGTCAAGGACGACAGTGTTCGCAGCGACATTTATTTTCTCGGCACGGTCGCCTACCTGGCGCTCTGCGGCGTATCGGCACTGACTGAATCGCGTGATCGTGCTGTCCGCACCGATCCGCGTCGATTCACCGGGGTCGAACCGCTCGCCTGGCGGGCGCCGGAACTGCCGCGCGACGTCGTCGACCTTGTCATGCGGATGATGCACCTCAATCCGGAGGAACGCTGGCAGACCGCGATGGAGGTGCGGCGGGCCCTGGAGCCGTTGGTGGCCAAATATGCGACCGCAGGCGAGGTATCGGTAGCCGCCAGTGCCAACGGCGCCGCCTTGAAAAAGAAGGCCGGTAAGGCCGTGGCCGCACACGCTGCGGTGAAGGGCACGCTGATGCTGGCAGAGGCATCGCCGACGGAGCAGACGGAGCTGCGCGGTTTCTTCAAAACGCTCGGCTACAAGGTGCTGCTGACGGAGAATCTGCAGCGGGCCTTGGAACGCTGTTCCGCATCGCCGCCGGCAGCCGACTGCCTCGTGATCAGCGGTGCGTCGTTCGGCGAAACGGGCGTGGATGCCTTCAACACGATGGCCGATGATCCATTCCTCAGAAACATTCCGGCGGTTTTGCTCCTCGATCCCTCACAGCCGGAGCTGGCGGGGCTTGCCAAGGTGGACGACCGCCGCAAAGCCGTCACGGTGCCGTTGCAGACGGCCGCGATGAGCGACATGCTCACCACGCTGATCGGCTAGCCGGCTGCGTCGGGGTCGTCGCCGCCCGGGGCCGTTGGGTTCATCCAAGCCCGAAGCGCAAGCGAGAGGAATCCGCGTCGCTTCATGCGACGGGTTTCATGCCGCTATATGTAATACATCGGCTCGTTCACGGCGCGGGAGCGTTCCACGAGGTCGGCGAACGTGACGCCCCGCAACGTGTCCGTTTCGGCCCGGGCCACCTGTCGCCAGGCATCGAGGAGCACGTTCACCGTTCGTGACCGACCGGCCAGGTCGGCGGTGACTGCCGTCAACAGCTCATCAGGTCCTTCGATCACGCGAAACACATCCTCCAGCGTGATCTCCGCGGGCGGACGGGCCAACTGGTAGCCGCCGGAGGCGCCGCGGGTGCTGACGACGACCCCCGCCCCTTTCAGTTGCAGCAGGATCTGCACCAAAAATCGGGCGGGTACGCCATGCGCCTCGCAGATCGAGCGGATGCGCACCGGCTCGCCGGAGGTCCACTGCCGCGCGAGTTCGAGCACGGCAATCGCGGCATATTCTGTCTTCGCGGAAAGTCTCATCCGGACTCTTTTCGGCCCTCTGTGCTTGGGCTCTGCGGAACGCGCTGCGTCGGGGTTCTGAGGTGAAACACCGCGGACGATCAGTGATCGCGGGAATGGAGGCCGCACTCCGTCTTGGCCGTGCCGCTCCAGCGACCGGCTCGCTCATCGTCGCCGAAGGAGACGGCCCGGGTGCAGGGCCAGCAGCCGATGGAGATGTAGCCCTGGTCGTGCAGCGGGTTGTAGGGAACGTCCTCGCGCACGATCGCGTCCCAGACCTTGGCCTTCGTCCAGTTGGCCAGCGGCGAAATCTTCACCACGTTGAACTTGTGGTCCCAGCCCACGATCGCCGCGGATGACCGATCCTGACTCTGGTCGCGGCGGATGCCACTCATCCACGCATCGAATCCCGCGAGCACACGGCGGATGACGGTGATCTTGCGGTCAGCGCAGCAGCGGTTGGGGTCGGATTGATGGACCGGACCGCCATTCGCCTGTTCGTATTCCTCGACCGTTGTCTCCGGCCGCTCCAGCGAGACGTCGATGCCATACCGACGGGCGATGCGGTCACGAAGTTCGAGCGTTTCCTTGAACTGGTAGCCCGTGTCGAGGTTGAAGACGAAGGTCTTCGGCGCGATGGTCGCGAGCCAATGAATGATCAGGCAGCCTTCCGGGCCGAAGGCGGTGGCCATCGTCAGACGCTGCCCATACCGCTCGACGGCCCAGCGGATGATGTCGGGGGGCTCGAGTCCTTCCAGGGAACGACTGGCCTGGGACAGATCCTCGAGCACCGCCGGCGAGACGCCCGTGAAGCCCGTTTCGATGACGTTTGATCCCATGGCGACTGCCCGATGCCCGGAGGGCTGTGTGGGGCCAAAATTCTGCACTGCCTGAATCCTACATAAGTTGCCCAAGCTGGTTAACAATAGGCTCTTGCTCGGGAATTATCGACCCACCGGCCGCCGGCCGCCTGCAAAGAGCCACTACAACCGGAAAGTTCGCCGGTTTTGCCAGGTCTGCCGTCCGCAGTCCCCTCTGCGGAGTCTGTGGCACTCTTTTCGCAGCCCCTTCGACACCAGGTCGGAAAAAGGAACAATGTGCCGCCGGAGCAGGCTGTGGATCGTCTTCCCACGTCCCGGCCGCGAAACGACACGTTCGGTAGGAGTCTTCACGCATGGCGAGATCTGTGGCATTGGCGGTCGATCTGGGCGCCTCCGGCGGGCGGGTCGTGTCGGGGGCTTTCGACGGTAGGCTGTTGGAACTGGAAGAGATCCACCGCTTCGAGAACGGACCGGTCGCGATGGGGGGCGAGCTCGTCTGGGATCTGGTGCGGTTGTGGCAGGAGGTGGTCGCCGGACTGCGGGCCGCAGCAGTCCGCCATGGCCGCACGGTGCAGAGCGTGGGCGTCGATACCTGGGGCGTTGACTTCTCCTTTCTGACGGCCGACGGCGCGTTGTTGGCCAATCCCGTCTGCTACCGCGATGCCCGTACCCAGGGAATGCTCGCAGCCGCCGAGGCGATCGTGCCCCGCGACGAGATCTTCGCGGCCACCGGCCTGCAGTTCATGGAGCTGAACTCGCTCTATCAGTTGCTTGCCCTGAAACGGCAGCACCCGACCGTGCTGGCGGCCGCGGACCGATTCCTGATGATCCCCGACCTCTTTCACTGGCTGCTGTCGGGGGAGCGATCCAACGAGCGGACGAATGCCACGACCACGCAGTGTTTCGACCCATGCCGCCGCGACTGGGCCTTCGACATGCTCGATCGGTTCGGTCTTCCACGGCATGTGTTTGGACCGCTTGTGGAGCCCGGCGCCGATCTCGGGCCGCTCCGCCCGGAGGTGGCCGCGGAGACGGGCCTGTCGGGCGTTCGGGTTGTGGTGCCCGGCACTCACGATACCGCCAGTGCCGTGGCGGCCGTGCCAGCCATCGAGCCACCCTCCAGCCGTCCCGATTGGTGCTATGTGAGTCTCGGCACGTGGGCGCTGGTGGGCGCCGAACTCGATCAGCCGCTCGTCACGCCGGAGTGCCGTGCCCGCAACTTCACAAACGAGGGCGGAGTGGGTGGCACGACGCGCCTGCTCAAGAATGTCTGTGGCCTCTGGCTCGTGCAGCAATGCCGGGCGAGTTGGCAGCGTGCGGGCCAGGAGTGGAGCTGGGAACAGCTCACTGCGTTGGCAGCCGAGGCCGCGCCCCTCACCACGCTCGTCGATCCCAATCATCCGTCGCTCGTGGCGCCGGCCGACATGCCGGAGGCGATCCGCAGTCTCGCCCGCAGCGGCGGTGAGCCTGTCCCCGAGACGACCGGCGCCGTCGTCCGCGCGGCCCTTGAGAGTGTCGCTGCCGCCGTTCGTAAGACACTCGAGGAACTCGATGAACTGCTCGGCCGCCGCGTGGAGCGGGTTCATGTCGTGGGCGGCGGTGTGAAGAACGCGTTGCTTTGCCAGATGATCGCCGACGCAACGGACCGCCCGGTCGTGGCTGGGCCCGTTGAGGCGACCGCTATCGGTAACCTGCTCGTGCAGCTCGTCGCCCGCGATGGGGCGGTCGATCTCCGCGCGGTGCGGTCGGTGGTTCGCGACAGCTTTGAACTGGCCCACTACCAGCCTCGGGACGCGGCCCACTGGAACGCCCGGCTCGGCTAGCGCTGCGACGGGGAGGGGATGGCCAGGTCCCGAGAGCCGGCGTTGCTGACCAGCGCAGGCTAGATGCCGGAGCGCAGTCAGCATCGAGAGAGCGAAGGCAGGATACGAAAGCGAACGTCCGGCGATGGGGCATGGGCATCCCCGTATCAGCACGCCTTCGGCTCCTGTGTGAAACGTTTACTTCGGCAGGGCGCTGACGATGATCAGCGACACCAACGACACCACCACGAGCACGGCCGCCCAGAGGGCGCGGGCCAGCCACTGCCGTGCCCGACGCGTGTCATCTTCGTGCATCAGGCGGTCCATCTCCCGCCTGCGTTCGACGCTGGCATCGGCCGCCAGCACAAAGAAGTCATTGCACTTCGGGCAGACCACCCGCTGGCCAAGCATCGCCTGGGTCACCTTCAGCACGTGCCCGCGGGGGCAGGGGATGTGCAACGACTCGTCGCGAGCCGCGGCTGGCGTTCGGCAGATCGGGCAGACGTCGCTGCCCGCCTCCGACACGCTCGGTCCGCGATAGCCGCAGATGCATGAGATGGAAGAAACCATGCCCGGAGTCTATCAAGCTGCCCGATGCTGCGAAGCCGGCTTCTTCGTGGCGGTGCCATGCTCGACGTGCACGATCGCATCTGCCAGAGCCAGCGTGCTGGCCCGGTGGGTGATCATGATCACGGTGCGGTTTTCCACGTAGCGAGCCAGCGATTCGTGGATCAACCGTTCGCTCTCCACGTCCACCTGGCTCGTTGCCTCATCGAGGACCAGAATCTCGGCGTTCCGTAGAATCGCCCGGGCCAACGCGATCCGCTGCCGCTGGCCTCCCGAGAGCCGAAAGCCGTTGGGGCCGACCATCGTGTGGTAGCCATCGGGAAAATCGGCGATGAATTCGTGGGCATGCGCCTGCTTCGCGGCTGAGATGATCTCCTCTTCGGTCGCATCCCAGCGGCCGTAGCGGATGTTGTAGAGGATCGATTCGTTGAACAGTTCGGTCTGCTGCGTGACCAGCGAGATGCGACGTCGGACATCGTGGAGCGCCAGTTCGGTGAGCGGCACGCCGTCGAGCAGCACATCGCCTCCCGTGGGGTCGTAGAACCGGCAGATGAGGTTGATGAGCGTGCTCTTGCCGCCGCCGTTCGGGCCGACGATCGCCACCCGCTCGCCAAACCGGATCGACAGATTCACGTTCTTGACGACCGTATCGATGCCGTCGTAGCTGAACGAAACGTTCCGCAGGCTGATCTCGCGGTGGGGCGAAGGGAGGGTCTTCGGCGCTGCGGCTTCGCGAAGCTTGGAGGGAGTGTCAAGGAGCGGATAGAGCGCCTGCGCGCCGACGACGCCCATGTTGAGGCCGGTGAGCACGCCGGAGAGTTTCCGAACAGGGTCGCTGGCGCCGATGAGCATCCCGAAGAAGACCATGATTCCCGGCACGGTCATCGGCCGGTCGGTCATGGTGATGCCAAAGATCTGGGTCTGCTGGTTGATCACGAGCCAGGCACCGACGGCGATCGACGTGGCCACCATGCCAATGCCGAGAATCTCCGTGATCGGATTCG
The DNA here is from genome assembly GCA_945877135.1 of Candidatus Kuenenia stuttgartensis. GTDB lineage: Bacteria > Planctomycetota > Planctomycetia > Pirellulales > UBA1268 > CAMCQY01. The sequence goes on along the minus strand of CAMCQY010000015.1, from coordinate 16,824 downwards.
CCAGGGCAAAATAGAAAGTGTGCCACATACCGGTGCGGAGCATGTCGCCCGTGCAATTGCGAAAACGTTGCCGCTCGAAGTCTTCCATCGTGTAGGCTTGCACGGTGAGCACATTGTTGAGCGTCTCGAGCAGCACGTGGTGAAATCCCTTGGACCTCGAGAGGATGTGCTTCGACACGCTGCGGATGCGGCGGTTCAGCCAGACCATCAGAAAGCCGACAACCGGCGCCAGCGTCAGGCAGGCAAGCGTGAGTTGCCAGGAGATGCAGAAGGCTCCGGCGAGGCAAGCGATGATCTTGAGCGGTTCCGTGACGGCACCGCCGTAGACGGCTGTAATGCCTCCAGCCAGCATGTCGGTGGTGTGGGTCAGTTGTGCCATGAAGCCGGCCGAGCCGTGCCGCATGAACTGGGCCCTGTCGAGTTCAATCGCCTTGTCGAACACCCGCAAGCGGAGATCGCGGCTGATGTTCATCGCCACCCATCCCACCATCATCGTGCCGGCCAGCATGAAGACATGCTTTAGAAACGTGCTGAAAACGATCAACGTCACCACCATCAGCACCGTCTGGAACGGATCCCTCGGCAGGAATCGGTCGAGCCAAGGGGCCAGATTTTTGGCCGAATAGACGACCGCCTCGTCACCGCGACGGTTCAGGGACAGTGTGTCGATGCGGCTCCGCGCCTTCGTGGCCGCGGCATCGGTGATGGTGTTCGCGGCCAGCGACGCCTTCAGCTCAGTCGCTTCTTGGTCGCCGGCGTCGATGCGATTCTGTGCATCGACCAACCGCCGCCCGTTCCACGATTGGAGTGACTCGCCGTTGAGTGTCACCTCGATGACTGGAAAGAGGGCGGCGATATTCGCGCCCCACAGCCCTGCGACGCAGGCTGAGCAGAAGAAGGCGGCGAGCAGGAACGGCCAGCTTTTGACCGCGTCGCGAAGCGCTCGAAGAAAGTGATTCATTGACCGGAGCTTTCGGCATGCCTGGGAGGAAAGGTTCCTCAAGCATCGGAACGACCGCATCTGCGACCCCACCACGTGCCGTACGAGGACAGCGCGGGGAGGATGCACAGGAGCGGGCAATCTGGGGGCTTTGCCCCGGTGCGCGATCCAGTGCGGTCAGGGAAGGTAGAGATCGCGAGCCGGTCGAACAAGGTGAAGTTGTCGGGGCAAAATGGGCCCTCAGAGAGGGCCCCCAGCGCATAAGGCACCGGTTCAGCCGCGGCCGGCCCGCAGTTCGGCGGCGAGCAGGGTGTTGGCGAGGAGCATGGCCACCGTCAGCGGTCCCACCCCTCCAGGGACCGGCGAGATCGAGCCGGCCACCTCGCGGACGGCGTCAAAATCGACGTCACCGACGAGTTTTCCGCTGCCGTCCGGCCCGGCGATCCGGTTGATGCCCACATCGATCACCGCGGCCCCCGGCTTCACCATGTCTGCGGTGACGAGTCGGGGCCTGCCAACGGCGGCCACCAGAATGTCTGCCTGCCGTGTGATGGTAGCCAGATCAGAGGAGCGGCTGTGGCAGATCGTGACCGTGGCGTCACCGCCCGGTCCCCGTGAAGCCAAGAGCAGCGCCAGCGGCTTGCCGACGATGTCGCTGCGGCCGACGATCACGGCATGGCGTCCGGCGGTTTCGATGCCGGCGTCGATCAGCATCCGCTGTACGCCCGCGGCGGTGCACGGCACGAAACGGGGCCGACCCTGCGACAGCAGCCCCGCATTCTCGGGATGAAAGCCGTCAACGTCGCGGTCGGGCGGCACGGCGTCGAGCACCGCGACCGTGTCGACATGCTCCGGAAGTGGCAGCTGCACGAGGATGCCGTCGGCGGGACCCTGTTCGTCGCGGGCGATCGCGGCCACGAGCGTCACCAACTCTTCGGTGGTTGCGGAGGCCGGCACACGCACCACATCCGAATCGATGCCCACGCGGCCGGCCGCCGCCGCCTTACTCTTCACGTAGGAGCCGCTGGCCGCCAGATCACCGACGAGCACCACGACCAGCCGTGGCCGGCGATGGAACACCGTTGCGAATGTGTCAACCTCGCCCTGCAACGAGGCTTCGATTCGTGCCGCGAGCGCCCGGCCGTCGAGCAGTGTGGCCGTCATGATGGCTGCTCACTCATGTACATCATCCTCAACTGGTGCTGGATCTCCTCCAGCACACGTCGCTCGTCTTCCGTGAGGTTGCCGGCTGTCTTCTGCTCGAGCATCGCGAGCGTGTCGATGAAGTGCCGCGCCGTCGGCAGGTTGCGATGTGCCTTCTGGGTGATCGGGTTGGGAATCCTGCCCAACGCCATCAACGCCTGCGTGAAGAGGGTATGCGCAAGAAATTCGAATGTCGCCGGCGGCGGCTGGCCCGCGGCCGGATCCCCACCTGCGGACTCGCGGGCGGAGACGATCTCGTCGGGCTGCTCATTCTGATCGGCTGCATTCATGATGGTGCTCCTCAGGATTCCGCCACCCAGGCGCTGCCGGCGTGCCGCTCGACGGCGGCAGCGACGAGCCCGGCAAAGAGCGGATGGGCGGCCGTGGGCTTGCTCTTGAATTCGGGATGGAATTGCACGGCGACGAACCAGGGATGGTCGGCCACTTCCACGATCTCGACGAGCGAGCCGTCGGGGCTCGTGCCCGCAATCACGAGCCCTGCCTGCTCGAGGCGCTCGCGGTATTTCGGGTTGAACTCGTAGCGGTGGCGATGACGCTCCGAAATCTTTCGCTGGCCGTACGCCGCGGCAGACTTCGTGCCCTCCGTGAGCACGGCCGGCTGGGCCCCGAGCCGCATCGTGCCCCCCTTCTCGAGCACGCCCCGCTGTTCCTCCATCAGGCAGATCACGGGGTAGGGGGTGTCGCGGGCAAATTCCGTGGAGTGGGCTCCCGTGAGGCCGGCGGAGTTTCTGGCGACGTCGATCACGGCGCACTGCATCCCCAGGCAGATGCCGAGGAAGGGCATCCGCCGCTCCCTCGCGAAGCCGATCGCCTCCACCTTGCCCTCAACACCCCGTTCGCCGAAACCCCCGGGCACGATGAGTCCATCGAAGCCGGCCAGCAGCCGCTCGGCCCCCTCCCGTTCGATGTCCTCGCTCTTGATCGGCTGCACGCGAACCTGCGTCCGATGCGCGATGCCGCCGTGGTCGAGCGCCTCGTAGATGCTCTTGTAGGCGTCTCGATGCTCTGCGTACTTGCCGACAAGGGCGATCGAGATCTCGTGCTCGGGGTTGCGGAGGCGGTGCAGCAGATCGTGCCACTGCTCCAGATCGGCGGGTCTGGCCTGCATCCCGAACCTCCGCAGGACGATCTCGTCGATTCGGTTGGATTGGAGCGAAAGCGGCACCTCGTAGATTGAAAAGTCCTTATCGCGTTCCTCGATCACCGCTTCGAGCGGCACGTTGCAAAAGAGCGCGATTTTTTCACGATCAGACACGTCGAGGGACCGCTCAGTGCGGCAGACGAGCACATCGGGCTGGATGCCGATCTGCCGCAGCAGGCCGACGGAGTGTTGCGTCGGCTTGGTCTTCAGTTCGCCCGCGGCCTTCAGATAGGGCACGAGCGTGAGGTGGATGAACATGCAGTTTTCGCGGCCTATTTCCAGTGGAAGCTGGCGGATGGCCTCCAGGAACGGCAGGCTCTCGATGTCGCCAACCGTGCCACCGATCTCGGTGATCACCACGTCGGTCTCGGCGTCGCCGAGGTTCGTGATCATCTCCTTGATCTCGTTGGTGACGTGCGGGATCACCTGGACGGTCTTCCCGAGAAATTCGCCACGCCGCTCCTTGTTGATCACCGACAGGTAGATCTGGCCGGTGGTGTAGTTGCTCCGGCGGGTGAGGGGCGTGGAGGTGAATCGCTCGTAGTGGCCGAGATCGAGGTCTGTCTCGCTGCCGTCGTCGAGCACGTAGACCTCCCCGTGCTGGTAGGGGCTCATCGTGCCGGGATCGACGTTGATGTAGGGGTCGAGCTTCTGCATCTTGACCCGCAGGCCGCGGGCCTCGAGCAGCATGCCTATCGAGGCGCTCGTGAGCCCCTTGCCGAGCGAGCTGACGACGCCTCCGGTCACGAAAATATGCCTGGTCACTGCTCCGAGTTCCTTCCCGTCCGCCGGTTCTCAAGGCCTCCTGGCGGCCGCGCTGTCGCGAGCCCGCGACCGGATTGAACCAGCCTCGCCGCAGTCGGTCAAATGCCCGGCGTGCACGTGGGGAAAGCCGCGGTCGCTGGAGTCGCAGGGGCCTGTCGGCTGCCGGTCAGTGCTGGTAGACGGCGTAGCGGAGTTCGCGGAGTTCCTGCGCATAAGCCGCTTCCGTGGCGACCGCGTCTTCCCACGTCATAGCCGGAAAATCCGCGAACAGGTCGGGCCGTAGGCGAACGCCGTAGGTCCGCACCAGCGGGCAGCCCTTGTGGCCGCGAAGGTGGTTTTCGAAACGGGCCTCGGGATCGAGCCCGGTCGAGCCGACGTAGAGGCAGGTGGCGTCGTACCGAGCGTGCGGGTTCTGCCGGCGGAAGCGGGCCTGCCGCCTCACCGCCGGATGCAGTTCGATACAGTAGACCCGATGGTGCAGCTTCGGAGATCCGCCCAGAAGGCGGCGGCGGTGACGCATGCTGGCTTGCCCGCGGGAACGAACAAATCAGGGGCCGGTTGAGGACCCTGGCTGCCGTCCTTCCGGCAGCCAGCAAGTCTTGCCTGAATTCCGTGGCCGGGACGTGCTGGAGGACGTGGTGTAGAGTAGACCAATGAATTCTCCCGCCATCGCTCGTCCGATTGCCGCCGTGCCTTCCACGTCAAACCTCCGTATCAGGAGCCTCGAGCCGCTGGTGCCCCCGGCCCGGCTGGCGGCGCTGCTGCCGCTCGATGAGGCCGCCACCCGAACGGTCGTAGAGGGCAGGCAGGCGGTCGAACGGGTGCTCGCCGGCGAAGATTCTCGACTGATCGCCGTCGTCGGCCCCTGCTCGATTCACGACCTCGACGCCGCCCGTGACTATGCAACTCGGCTGCTGAAGCTCGCAGAGCGGGTGAACGACCGGCTGCTCGTCGTGATGCGGGTCTATTTCGAGAAGCCGCGGACAACGGTCGGCTGGAAGGGGCTGATCAACGACCCACACCTCGACGATACCTTCGACGTGGCCACCGGCCTGCGGCTGGCCCGCGGGCTGCTCATCGAGATCGCCCGGATGGGACTGCCCACGGCGACTGAGTTCCTCGAGCCGATCACGCCGCAATACATCGCCGACACGATCGTGCTCGGCGCCATCGGTGCCCGCACGACCGAATCGCCCACGCACCGGCAGATGGCCAGTGGGCTGTCGATGCCGGTGGGATTCAAGAATTCCACCGATGGCTCGCTCCAGGCCGCCGTCGATGCGATGCAGTCGGCACGCGCCTCCCACAGCTTCCTCGGCATCGACAACGACGGTGGCACCTGTGTCGTCACGACCACCGGCAACCCCTGGGGTGTGCTGATGCTCCGCGGCGGCCGCAGCGGCTCGAACTATTCCCCCGAGATTCTCCACGAGGCCCGCGCGAAGCTGGAGGCGGCCGGCCTGCCCGCCTGTGTGATCGTCGACTGCAGCCATGCCAACTCCGGCAAGGATCATCGCCGGCAGTCGATCGTCTGGCGCGACGTGCTCTCGCAACGCGTGGCAGGCGACCGGTCGATCGTGGGATTGATGCTCGAGAGCAACCTCCATCCCGGCAGCCAGCCTGTGAAAAGCGACCGCTCCCAGTTGCAGTATGGCGTGTCGGTCACCGACGGCTGCATCGGCTGGGAGGAGACGGAGGAGTTGATCCTCGAGGCCCACACCCGGCTGGCGTGAGGCCAAGCCGGTGAGGCAGTCCATCGCGTTTTCGCGGAACTCAAGCCACATCCCCCGGCTCGCGCCGGGGGCTTTTATGCCCCCAAAAAAGCCCTGAGCGCCAGCGACGGGATCGCCCGAATGCGGGGCCCGGAACTGACGTCGACCGGAAGGGCGCTGGCGGGATAGGCTACCGCTCGTGTTGTTTTCTCGCCGCGAAGGGATGCGTCATGCGATCGATGTCTGCCCGGTTTGCCCTCGGTTTCATTGTCTGGGGTTTCGTGGTCTGGGGTGTGGTTGTATTCGCAGGTGTGCGGCCGGCCGCGGCCCAGCCGATCGCTGGCGAGCAAGAAGTGCAGACGGTCGTGAGCGCCCGCCAGTCGCTCGATCAGTTCTTCGTCAATCCAGGCGAGTCGCTCCCGGCGACGATGCTGCAGAAGGCTGAAGGCGTGGCGATCTTCCCCAATATGATCAAGGGGGGCTTCATCCTCGGTGTCAACTATGGGAGGGGTGTGCTCCACGTCCGCAACCCCGATCGCACGTGGAGCCCGCCGGTGATGGTGACGATGGGGGGCGGCAGTGTCGGATTCCAGGTGGGTGTGCAGTCGGCCGACATCCTGCTTGTGTTTGCCACGCCGCGAAGTCTCAACGGCGTGCTGCAGGGACAGAAGGTCACGCTCGGTGCCGATGCGTCTGTGGCGGCTGGCCCGGTGGGCGTGCAGGCCAATGCGGGAACCGACGCCAAACTCGGCGCCGAAATCTATTCGTATGCCCGCAGCCGCGGGTTGTTCATGGGCGTGTCGCTCGGCGGTGCCGATCTCTCCGTGGACAACAACGCCAACTCGGTGCTCTACGGGCGTTTCGGTGTCACACCAGCCGATGTCTTCCAGAACCGTGGCATTGCCGTCCATCAGGAAGTCCAACAACTCATCAACGATCTCAATATCCGTTCGCGTCAGATGGTCGCCGCGGCCGCGCCCGCCGTGACTGCGTCGGGATTCCCGATGGCAATCCCTCCGGCGCAGCCCGCATTCACGCCCCAGCCATCTGGATTTCCAGCGGGATTACCTGTGCAACAGCAGCCGATTCAGCCGCTGCAGCCACCGCTGCCGATTCAGCCATTGCAGCCACAACCCGCGGCCGCACCGGCAGCGGCACCGAACGTCGCCAATCCGCCGTTGGTGCCCATCCAGCGGTGAGTCATTACGCCGTCACGATGCCCAGGCGAACCAGTTCGGGCAGGCTCATGCGGATGAATGCCTGACATGCCTCCTCGACGAGTTGGCTCCGCTTGGCCGCATCGTTGACGGGCTGGCCGTTCTGCTGGAGCGTGCGGCCGCTCGCTTCCAACCGCTTCGCCACCCGTGAGGACAGCCCGTCGCGGCCGCGTGCGGAGAGTTCGTGGAGGATCGCCGCATCGAGATCACCGACCGAGTGACCGGTGCCGGTGAGCGTGCTGGCCAACGCCAGCGACCGGCCGCCCAACGAATCGGCCTCGAGCAGGGCGCGGTTGAATGGGCTTGCGATCGAGACTGCATCTGAAGGAGACGCAGGGGCCTCCCCGATCGCTCCCGCTGTGATGTCAAACATGCCCATGGCCACGCCCGCATCGACGGCCCGGACGATGTCGGCCGGAGGCGTGCCACGCAGTTCTTCGGCCGCCACGATCTCGGAGAGTCGCAGGCTCCGGCCCCTCAGGATCCCCAGCAGCGACTGGTAGAGTGGTCCCTGCACGGTCGACGTGACGACGCCCAGATTCGCCTGGTAGGGCAGCACAATGTCTGGCCTCGCGACGCGGTAGTGGAGATCGTCCACCTCCTTCAACCGCTCGCCCAGGTCCCGCATCAGCCGCGGCGACTTCGCGTAGATGTCCCAGCGGAATGCCGTGTTGGCACAGAAATCCTTGTGGGCCTCGGTGACGAGCCGATTCGTGGTCGTGCGAAACAGTTCCTGAAACTCCGGCCGCACGCAGAGGTCCCAGAAATTGGTGAACACCGGCAGGCTGCCGACGAAGGAGAGCCCTTCCTGCCCGAATGCCCCTGCCACCTCGGCAAAATAGAAGCTGGTCCAGTGCTCGTTCATATATTCGTGAACAAGGTACCGGGGATCCTGTTGCAGCAGGGCGTCGACGTACGCGGCGGCGCGGGGATTGTCCTCGAAGTATTTCGCCTGCTTCTCCCGCATGAAGACGAGATAGGCCACTGCGTCCCTGACCCGCTGCTCACTGTTGCCCTGTCGCAACGCGGCATACTGCCGCAGGATGCCGCGGATTGGCTGCAGGTGCGCCCAGCCCGGCATCGCGTTGTAGCTCACCAGCAGCAGACCGCCGGGAGCGAGCCGTTCGCGGGCGATCGCCAGAAGCTCCTCACGCACGCTCGGTGCCACCCAGCTATAGACACCATGCAACGCCAGAAAATCAAACGAGCCCAGATCGGTCGGCAGATGGCCGAAATCGGCTGTGATGACCCGCGCGTTTGCGAGTTCGCCCGCGGCGATGTCGCGGGCAGCGGCCGCGGTGTGGTCGGGATTCAGATCCACGCCCACGAACTCGCCGCGGGGGTGGGCAGCGGCGAGCGTGGTAAAGCAGCGGCCGAGGCCACAGCCGAGCTCGAGAAAGCGGAAGCCGTCTGCGGTGCTGGGCGGCGCGACGCCGTTGAGCGCGGCGACATACCGCATCGCGACAGGCGACATCTGCGGGTAGAAGCCTGGAACATAGGCGACGTCGGTGACATAACCAGAAGCTGTCATTGTATGGTCCTCCTCGGACGGGGGAGTATGCGGTATGCCGACCAAGCAGGCAACGGCCAAAAATTTTCAAGCGTTGCGGGTGATTTTCCAGTATTTCCGGCGGATCCGCCGTTGGATGCTGGCCACCTCCGCAGGCAGGCGGTCGATGCCCAGCAAGTGGTTGACGCTGCGGCTGCGGGCGACGGGTGCGATGGGCGTGGAGAAGATACGCGTGAACTGCTCAAGGATCTGCCTGCTGTCGGCACAGGCCGGCACCCGATTGTCGCGAAACCACGGACGGCTGAGCAGTTCGTGATGGAGAACGGGGTTGCGGTCCACTTCGATTACCCGTTCAACGAGGTCATCGAGCGAGGGGGAATCGTGTGCCGAGAGAAAACTCCGTGTGTCGAAGTCTCGGCCCACGAGGGGGTCGCCCCAGTAGATCGGAATCGAGTTTGCCAGCATCGGCTCGACGATCTTTTCCGTGGTGTAGCCTGGGTGCGACTCGTTCTCAAAGGCGATCGTGAACTTGTAGTCGCGTAAGAAGGCCTGCTTGTCGCCCACCCGGTGCCCGAGCGTGTTGAGCACCTTGCCACCGGAGTCGACGGGCTTGTAGCGGGAGAGTCTTCTGAAAAAGTCGTTTCGAGTCCGACACAGCGGATTGGAGACGACGAACGCGCAGAAGCGTTGCTTGCCGGCCAGAACAGCGGCTGGATCATGGTCGGGCGGCTTCACGAGCGCCATCGGATCGACATAGAACGGCCAATGGGGCATGCGAAAATGGCGGGGATCGGCCGTGTGTTCGAACGAAAACGCCCAGTCGCACGCGCTCCAGTCGGGCGGGATGTTCTCGCCCGTGTAGAAGATCCGCACGCAGTTCCAGTGGCGATAGTCCCGTCGCCGCTCGCCGACATACGAGAAGATAACGAAGTCCGGATCGCCGCAGAGTTCGAGGCGGTACCGTCGGCCCAGCAGCCGCGTGAAGAAGTTGTCGTGCGGGTCGAAGCCGTCCCAAAAGCCGACGAACTTCAGCCTGATGGTCGGGCGTGCCTCGACGACCACCGCCGGAGACCCGCTGCTGGTCCCGCTCACGTGGCCGCCGTCCAGCCGTAGGGCACATAGCGACGTTCGACGGTGCCGTCATCAAACAGATCAACGACGGCGTAGCCGAAATCAGTGTCGCGGTTTTGGCCCTTCCACCACCCGGCCGATACCGCACCGTTGCAGAGATACCTCACACCCTGATAGTCGAGTTGCTCGATCAGGTGCATGTGGCCAGAGGCGCAGGCCTTGATGTTGCGACGGCGGGAAAACAAGTTCTGGAAGCGGTCGCCGTCGACGTGCATAAACTTGCCCGGCACCTGGATACCAGCGGGCCCCAACGCCGATGGCCCCGCCACCACCAGCGGCGTGGCGGACAGAATCGGCATGTGCGAGAAGAGGATCACTGGCGTTGCCGGGTCGATGGCTGCGAGATCCCGTTCGAGCCAGTCCCACTGGGCTTCGTCCACCCGGCCGATGTACCGCTGTTCATCGGGAAAGATGCTGTCGATCAGCACGATGTGCCAGCCGCCGCGATCGAAGCTCGTGTAAGGCAGATCGCGTCCGAATTCGTCACACACCCAACGCTTCCCGTAGAGCGGCTCGTCGCCGGTCGTGCCGGCCTTCGCGCGGGCCCAGCCCCAGACATCATGGTTGCCCACGACGCTGTGCATTTCGATCCCGCAGTGGTCGGCCTTCACCTTCCGCCACAGTTCCCACTGCAGTTTCGTGCGGGCCATGTCGGCCTCGAAGGCGTCCATGATCGTGTCACCACCGGTGATGATCAGATCGGGCGGGCTGCCGTCGCCCCCATCGCCCGCCACGCCACCACTGGTGGCGACCGGCCGCGTCTGCACATGCGCGAAGCAGGTCGCGAGGCCGCGGGCAGCCTGGAGTTCTGGCTGGAGATGGATGTCGGTGAGATGCGCGATCCGCAGGCGGCGCGACCGCGGAGTCGCGGCGTTGGCCGAAGAGGGTATCGCAGTGGCGGCCAGGCATGTGCCGGCTGAAGCGGCAAGCAGAAAGTCACGGCGAGAGATTGGCATGGCGGAAGTCCTCGGAAACAGTCGCCTCATTATAGACCGACAGAGACCGACGCCGTGAGCCGCTAGACGATCGACTTCAGGATTGCGGCGGCCTTTTGCCACAGCGTCCACATTCCCAGCATGATGAATCCGGCCGAACAGGCCCACAGCAGGAGATCCCAGGCCCGCGACGGCGCGAGCCGGGGATCGAAGTCACGGTGGCGGAAATAGAGCACTGCCACACCGAGGGCCGCCAGCATGATGGCCTGGACGATGCCGCTGGCGAGCACCATGGCCACCGGTTCGCGGATGATCAGCGCGAGCACGAGCGCCACCAGCGGCCATGCCACCGACAGCCGCCGGGACCAGACGGCCCGCGAGGCATCGTCCGACGGCAGCCGACCGGCCAATATCAGGCCATCGACCACCATCCTGGCGTTGCCCGCCGCGGCCACGAAGAGCGTCGAGTAGAGCACGGCGAACGCCCCGATCAGAAATACCCCCCGCGCCCACTCGCCAAACACCGGCGCATACATGGCGCCCAGCGTGCGAACCATCTCACCGCCTGCGGGCCGGAGGCCGAGCCGGCCGAGCGTGGCGGCGCCGAGGAGGTAGAAGCAGATCGTGACGGTCGTGTAGACGATCATCGATCCCCACGCGTCGAGTTGCATCACCTTCATCCAGCCGCGGGCGCGGGCGGCCCAAACCGGCGAATCGTCTCGCGGTCCGACGGCCTTACCGTAGCCCTTCTCGATGCACCAATAGGGATAGACCATCAGTTCGCTGGCACCCACGCCGATGATGCCGATCGTGGCCAACGCCGTCACCAGGGGCGACCGTCCGCCCACCGCGGGCGGGATCGAGGGGATCAGGCCGCTGATGACGTCGGCTGAAGTGATCGCCCACACCGGGTCGTACTGGAGCAACGCGAGGGCCAGCAGCGTGACGAGCGTGAAGGTGCCGACAAGCATGATCGACACCCGTTCGATGAGGCGATAGCGACCGATTGCCAGCAGTCCCGCTGTAACGACACCCGTGATGACGGCCCAGATCGTCTCGTCGGTCGGCGCCGGCAACGCGTTCATCTCGCGGGTAACCGTGTCGAGCCGGACCTTGAGCGTGTCTGCTTCCGCGGCATCACCCCGCCGCCGAACGGCCGCCTCCGCCACGAACATGTTGGCAGCCTCGTCGTGCAGTCGGTTCCACTCTCGGCCGGCCGCCGTGATGGGCAGACCGCCCGCGAGCGATTGCGCCACTCCGGCGAGGATTCCACCTTGCTGAACGACGACGAGCGCCGTCATGACCACCCAGCCCCAGTAGATCCAGCCCAGGCCTGCGAACCGCGGGCCTGGGACTCGATTGAAGGCGTCGAGCGGCGTGCGGCCCCACGTCAGCGTCGCGCGACCGATCTCGATCTGGGCCGCCACCTTGATGGCACATCCCAGGATGATCAGCCACAGCAGCACGAATCCCGCTTCGGCGCCGACGATGGTCGTGGCGATCAGTTCGCCGCTGCCCACGATGGAACTGGCGAGGATGATCCCTGGTCCGAGATGGGAGAGCGACTGCCAGAGCGTCTGCGGCGGCTCTGAAATCGATGGTGCACTCGCCATAGAAATGAACTTCCCCGCCGATCGACCGTGCTAAAAATCCAGATGACTCTTTCCAGACGACTATTGAACGGCCGAGGTCAGCCCTGACTTCCCCGCGAGATCCCCTCGAGCCAGTCCGCGAACCGAGGATAGGTCTTTTCGCGGTCAAACTCCGACTCCGCCAGCTTGCGGGATCCCTGCCGCATCTCGAGCAGCCGATGCCGATCGCCGGCCAGCAAGGCGATGGCACGCGCGAGCGAATCGCCGCTGCCGGCGGTGTACGGCATGCCTGCGCGATAGTCCGATACGAACTGCTCCAGTTCGCCGGGGAGCGAGTTGACCAGTGCCAGGCCGGCGGCCGTATAGTCGCACACCTTGTAAGGCACCGCCACGAGCGACTCCGGCTTCACGAGCACCAGGCCGACGTCGCACTCGGACACCAGCCGCACGTACGCGGCGCGGTCGAGCAGACCGTGCACCCGCACCGAACATGATCCGCGGATGGTCTCGGCCGCCGTCCGCAGGCTCGACTCCAGCCGCCCGGTGCCCGCCACATGGAGCGTGGCCGCGACGCCCTGCGCAGAGAGGAGCCGCGCGGCGGCGAGGAGCGTGTCGAGATCCTGGCCCGATTCGAGCGTGCCCGAATAGACGCATGCCAGCGGTGGAGCGGCCGAGGCCGGCTGGTTGGCAGGGGCCGCAGCGGCATCCGTGTTTGGAACCTCGTCGATCATTCGCGGCGGCTCAGGAAACTCGGCCAACCAGGCCCCGAGATGACAGACGTGCCGGGGCTTGTCGCCGGCCGTGGCGTCCGGCATGGCGGCCAGATAACCGTGCGCGGATGACGAGACCGCGTCGGCAGCCTCGAGCAGGGTTCGCCGTCGCGCCGCCATGCGGCCAAAGAGCAGGGGATAGAGCGCCTTGCGGAGCCACTTTGGGCCAGGCAGGAGTCGCTCAAACGTCTCGGGCCAGACGTCCATCACGTCCACCACCAGATTGGCGTCGAGGCGTTTTGCGAGACGCGCGGCGGCCTCCGGTCCCTCCAGAGGAGGCATGCTGGCGAGAATGACGTCGGGACGCTCGAGCTGGCCCGATGCGATCGATTCGTTGGCCAGCCGCTCGAACGTGCGGCCGAAGTCTCGGTGGCTGGCCAGGCGGCCCAAGGAGATGTTTTTCCTGTAGGGCCGCACCGCCACCAGCCGCACGGCAAATCCCTCGTCGTCGCGGGTGTGCAGCGGGGTCGCTCGGGGGGCCTTGCGACGGTGGCTCCAGGCAGCCGTCCACCAGGTCACGTCGTGGCCCCGTCCGGCCAGCACACGGGCCAGCGACCAATACCGAAGCGGGGGCAGGCCCTCGCCGGGGATGTCATCGAAGGGGTTGACGATCCAGATGGACAGGGGGAGGGGCTCGGAGCGATACATAATCAGCAGGGTAGCAGAAGGCCTCCGTCAGGCGGAGAAGCGAGCGTCTGGGCCGCTGTTTTTGGGGATTTGGCCCAGAGTCGATTCGCCACCGGCCAGATGCCGACTACAACAGACACAGGCAGCGCAAGCCTCGCCCACACCCTCACGGACATTTCACCATGCCCACCACCAATGCCCCACCGCTCCCCACGGCTGCCGATCTGCTCCCGTGTCCAGCGGCCCGAACCGAATGCGCCATCGATCTCGGGGAGACCCGTGAGCGGCTCGTCCACCATCCGATCTACTCCCTCATCGACCGCCCCGACCGGCTTCGGCTGTTCATGGAGCACCATGTCTTCGCGGTCTGGGATTTCCAGAGCCTCTTGAAGGCGATGCAGCAAAAGCTGACCTGCACGAGCATCCCCTGGCTGCCCACGCCCGATCCCGAGGCTCGGCGGCTCGTCAACGAGATCGTGCTCGACGAGGAATCGGACGAACTGCCCGACGGCGGCCATGCCTCCCACTTCGAGCTCTACATCCAGAGTATGCGGAAGGCGGCCGCCGATACCGGGCCGATCGAACGGCTGCTGGGTTTGCTGGCCCAAGGCGGCCCGCTCTCGCAGTCGCTGGCCGCGTGTGGTGGGCCTTCGCCTGCCTGCGACTTCGTGCGTCGCTCATTCGACGTGATTCAGTCGGGCTCCACCCATCGGATCGTCGCCGCCTTCACGTATGGCCGCGAGGACGTCATTCCCGACATGTTCCGCCATCTGGTCTGTTCCCTGGCGGCCGAGGATCCGGCAGCCTGGGTGCCGTTTCGGTTCTACCTTGAGCGGCACATCGCCCACGACGACCAGAAGCATGCCCCCGTCTGCCGGCGAATCGTCGCGCGGCTGTGCGGCGACGACCCGGTTCGGTGGGCCGAGGCGTCGGCAACGGCCCGCGAATGTCTGGAGTCGCGTATCACACTCTGGGACGAAATTGCCGCGAGTTGGCAATAGCGGCCACGCCTTGGCATCCGCCAGTGACGTGGCAGCTGCCAACTACTTGGCAGCCGCCAACTACTTGGCAGCCGCCAGCTCCGCTTTCTTCCGTTCCTCCACGATTTCCTTCTGGATGTTGCCCGGAGTCGGCCGGTACTTCGAGAATTCCATCGTGAACACGCCCTGGCCCTGCGTCATGCTCCGCAGGTCGGTCGAGTAGCCAAACGTCTCGGCCAGCGGCACCTCGGCGATGATCGTCGAGGTCTTGCCGACCGTTTCGGTAGAAACGATCAGGCCGCGTCGCTTGTTGAGCTCGCCCGTGACGGGCCCCTGGAAGTCGGAGGGCACCTCCACCTCCATCTTCATGATCGGCTCGAGCAGCACGGGCTTCGTGTTGAGGAACGCCTCGCGGAAGCCCTGCCGGGCGCAGACCTGGAAGGCCATGTCGGAGGAGTCAACGTCGTGGTACGAACCGTCCACGAGTGACGCCTTGACGCCTACGATCGGGAAGCCCGCGATCGGCCCCTTGGAGAGCACTGCGCGGAATCCCTTCTCCACCGACGGGATGTATTCCCGCGGTACGCGGCCACCGACGACAGCATCCTCAAAGATGAAGTTTTCAGTCGATTCCTCGGGGAGCGGTTCGAGTGCGCCGATGATGTGGGCATACTGGCCCGAGCCGCCGGTCTGTTTCTTGTGCTTGTAGTCGTAGTTGGTCGCCTTGGTGGGCGCTTCGCGGTAGCTCACCTTGGGAGCACCCACCTCGACCTCGACCTTGAACTCTCGCTTGATCCGCTCAACGTAGATGTCGAGATGCAGCTCGCCCATGCCGGCGATGAGCGTCTCGCCCGTCTCTTCGTCGGTGGCCACGCGGAACGTGGGATCCTCGCGGCTGAACCGCTGCAGAGCCTTGCCGAGCTTGTCGAGGCCGTCGCGGTTGGTCGGCGTGATCGACATCTTGATAACCGGCTCCGGCACGAACATGTTCTCGAGCGTGCAATACTTGTTATCGGCGGCGTAGGTATCGCCGCTGGCCGCATCGACGCCCATCACGGCCACGATGTCGCCGGCCTCGCCGGAGTCGATTTCCTCACGCTTGTCGGCGTGCATCTTGACGATCCGGCTGAACCGCTGCTTCTGGCTGGTGCGCTGGTTGATGTAGGCCTCACCCTTGGTGATCGTGCCCTGATAGATCCGCATGAACGTCAGCTGGCCGTAGGGGTCGTCCACGATCTTGAACGCCATCGCCACGAGCGGCTTTTTCGGATCGGGAGTGAGGTCGAACGCCTCGTCGGGGTTGTCCCACTTCTTGGCGATCACCTTCCGCTCGAGCGGGCTGGGCAAATACCGCACGACAGCGTCGAGCAGCTTCTGCACACCCTTGTTCTTGTAGGCCGAGCCGCAGAAGACGGGCGTGATGCTCTGGCTCTGCACGGCCGCTTTCACGACAGTGTGGATCTCGTCCTCCGACACCGGCTGCTCGCTGAGCAACTTCTCCATCAGCGTGTCGGAATACATGGCGAGCGCCTCGAGCATGGCGTGCCGGCCTTCGGCTGCCGCCTTGGCAAGGGCGTCGGGGATCTTCTCCTCGCGGACGGTCTCGCCGTTATCGCCGTCAAAGTAGGCGGCCTTCATCGACACGAGGTCGATCACGCCCTCGAGTTTGTCTTCCTTGCCGATCGGGATCTGCATCGGGATCGCATCGCAGCCGAGCTTGTCGCGGAGCTGGCCGACAACGCGTTCGAAGTTGGCGCCGGTGCGGTCCATCTTGTTGACGAACGCCAGCCTCGGCACCTTGTACCGCTTCATCTGGCGATCGACGGTCATCGACTGGCTCTGCACGCCGCCCACGGCACAGAGCACCAGAATGGCGCCGTCGAGCACCCGCAGGCTGCGCTCCACCTCGACGGTAAAGTCAACGTGGCCCGGCGTGTCGATGAGGTTAATGTCGCAGTCGTGCCACCTCACGCTCGTGGCGGCGCTGGTGATCGTGATGCCGCGCTCGCGCTCGAGATCCATGTAGTCCATGGTCGCGCCGTCGCCGCCGCCCTTCACCTCTTGGATGCGGTGGATGCGGCCCGCGTAGTAGAGAATCCGCTCCGAGAGCGTGGTCTTACCGGAGTCGATGTGGGCCGAGATGCCCATGTTGCGGAGCTTGGACAGGTCCATGGACGAAAACACCTTCGGGGGCGGAGGGCGGAAATGGGGAGGGAACGGCAGGAAAAAGGCCTGTCGGTGTCGGGAATATACTCAAGCCGGCCCCAACGCGACAGACCA
>CAMCQY010000014.1 GCA_945877135.1 Candidatus Kuenenia stuttgartensis | reverse complement strand
CGCTGCAGGTGTTGTAAAAGACGGCGTCTGCCTCGGCGGTGGTGCTCGCCAGCTCCCAGCCCTGCCGGCGCAGCGCGGCGACGACGAGCTCGCTGTCGAGCACGTTCATCTGGCAGCCGACCGTTTCGATCCAGAGCCGTTTCGTCATGACCGGGATTCTAGCCTGCGATGCGACAAATGGGGACGGGAGCGATCGTGTTGGGCATTTTTGATTCCACGACGCGGATTCCTCTCGCTTGCGCTTCGGGCTTGCATGGGAGACGGGGGGCGTGATCGCCCCTCATCCAAGCCCGCAGCGCAAGCAAGGGAATGCGTTCCTCGGCACATCCCGTATCGAACACCGCTGCTCCGTCCCCGCGTCTTCCTACGCCCAGTCGCCGAGCGACTCGACGTAGGCAGCTGACCCGTCGCGAAGCCAGCCGTCGAGCTGCGCGATGTCCTTCAGCTGCTGGCCACGGAGACGCGGCACCACCACGTATCGCGAGCCGATCTCGGACAGGGCCGTCATGTCGCCCCAGAGCTTCTCGAACTGCGCCACGGGAAACACGTCTTCCTGTCCGTGGCCCCACCGCTTCTTCACGTCCTTCAGCGTCACGTAGGTCGGCATCTTGGCCGCCAAGGTACGGATAGCTGTGGCCACCTTCTCCTCGTTCCCGAGATCTTTGCGAGCCAGGCCGAATGCGGCGAGCAGTTGGTCGATGTCGATCCACGTGGAGAGCGTGTTGTAGAACCGCAGCTGAAACTCGTCCTCCTCCCGGGGCATCGCCAGCCCCTCCACGATCCTGGGCCGGCCATTGACGCGGGCGAGCCCGCCGCCACGATCCTCGATCCGCCGCGGGATCACCTCGAACGTCAGGCAGGAGCCGCCCGCGATGTGCCGGCCAAGCAGGGCGGGATCAAGGTCGGCGCCGACGGTGTCGATGTTGTGCAGGAACAGCCAGCGAAGCTGCGGCCGGTCGCCGAGCAGCCGCTCGAGCACACCGTTGCGGAGCATGGTGGCCACCTCGAACCAATGGCCGACGGGATGGAGGCACTGCCCCGGTGTGTTGTCGGTGTAGTCGGCCCCCTCGCCGGCCTGCTCGGCCCAGGCGACCAATGCCGCACGGAGGCTGTCGCGGACTTTCTCCTTCTGTTCGTCGAGCACCTGATGGGAAAGCTCCTCCCAGGCGAACCGCAGGTCGCGGGTCATGGGAATCATCCGCAGGCCGACCGCCCTGCCAGGCGAGAGCACCGCATCGACGCCGGCCGTGTCGAGCCCGAATGCCTCGATCTGGCGGTGCGTGAGATAGCTCGTGGTGATCACGTGGGGGACGGGCATTGCCGCGAGCCGGCCCGTCCGCCGCGATTTCGCGAGGTGCACGTCGAGAAAGGTCCGATGCCGGCCGGCCAGCTTGCAAAAGGGATGCAGCGCCTTCACCACGCCCGCTCCCTGCGTCCAGCGGCTACCGACGCCCGCCGCCATCGTCACCACCGCCACCTCGCCACGCCGCAGGGCGTCGAGCCCACGCTGCCGGCTCGCGTCATCTCCCGACTGCTCGTCGGCGAAGGCGACGTCTTCATTGTGCACGTCCTCGATCGAGGTTGCGGCAGGGAGACGGTTCTGCGCCAAGCCGATCCGACCAGCCCGCAGGTCGGCGCGGATCTGTTCGTGCTGCACGTCGTCGAAGCCGAGGTCCGCCAGGAGCCGGCGGAGTTCGCCTGCATTGCCGTGGGCCCCGTCGCCACGCGGAAACAGTCGATCGAAGAGCGTGTTCACCATGCCCGCCAGCTCCGGCTGCGTGCGGCAGGCGGCGCCGAAGGCATCGAGTTCGGCGCGGCGCGAGGCCGGAAGCGCGAGCCGGTCGGCCTTCAACAGTTCGGGGAGCGTGAGCGCGTAATAGGCGGCAGGCATCAGGGCGACGGTGCCGGCGAGAAGATCGCACCAGGTGCCGCGTTCGTTCACCGCAAAGTCATAGACCACCGGCTCCATCGCGAAGGGCAGCGAATGCTGCAGCTCCCGCTTCGTGGCGGCCATGATCTCGCCGAGCGCCTGCTGCGCGGCCGCCTTGATGTGGGGCGCCACGATGAATCCCATCCCGCCCCCCGACATGCCGCCGAGCATCCAGAAGCCCCAGAAATCGTCGCCAAACCGCTCCCGCACACGGCGGATGATCGTCTCGGTGTAGAGGTTCGTGGCTCCCGGAATGATCGTCTGGATCGGGCCGACGAAGTTGCGAAACGTGGCATCGCCGATGCGGCGCATGTCGCCCGCTTCGACGGCCGCGATGATCTCGTCGAGCACGCCGGCCGCATCCTGCCGCGCCTGCCACTCGGCAGCCGACCGCAGCAGGTATTTCTCCGTCACCATCTCCAGGATCGGGCCCACGTTCTGCGCCATGCCGCCATGGACGAGCACGAGCGAGTCCTGCAGGGTCGAGCCGACACGAACCGGTTCGTGGGTCGGCAGCAGACGGCCGCGGCTCGTGCCATGTTCGGGATCGTGCTCCGTTGCCACCACGCCGCGGATCAGCTTGGCCGCCGGCCAGACGCCGCCGGAGTCCTGCCAGCCGCCGCCGCTCCCACCGAGCCATTCACCGAGGATGGCCCGCGCCGCCACGAGCCGGCGTTCGGGCTCCGTGAGCTGTCCGGTGAGCGACTGGGCCTGGCCGGTCGCCCGCATGCAGACGGCGATGAGAGCGGCGAGCAGGTTGGTGGAGACGGCCAGCCGCGAGCCCTTGGGAATGTTGTTGACGCTGCTGACGATCTCGAGGCCATGCCCGGGGCCGACAACGCGGGCGAGCAGATCAGCGAGGCTCGCCCCCGATCCCTCGACGCCGGGCGGCACGATGCCCGCGGCGATCACCGCCGCCTTCAGGAGCCCGAGATAGTCGCGGGCGAAGTCGAACACCTCGCCAAGGTCGGCGATCTCGGCGGTCGTGGCGAGGTCAACGCTCGTGAGCCGTAGCACCGGGCTGTCGATCACCCGCAGATAGGCCTCGACCGGCGGCTTGGGCGCGGCATCACGGCCGTGCACGCCCAGATCGATCGACACGTTGAGCACCCGCGCCCCCTCGGGATAGTCCATGCCGAGGAAGAAGACGTCGCTCCAGCAGGAGTGCGAGAGGTCCATTCGCACAGGCGTCGATTCGCGAAGCAGCGGAAAGGTGCCGTTCTCGCTGCGGGCCAGCAGTTCGGGGCGGATGCGGAGGGCGTGATCGGCCGGATGCCCGACGCGAAACATCCACTGGTTGCCCCGCAGCGATCGCACGCTCTTGCGGACCTGATTGGCGAGCGTCTGCAGGCCGAGTTCACGGTAGCTGACCGCGAGGGCGCTGGAGATCGCGTCGGACGGGCCATGCTCCCGCTGGCTCTCCAGAAACGCGGCGATCGCCTCCTCGAACCGCCGATGGAGCAAATGGTCGTAGCCGGCATGGGGAACGAGGGCGGCGGCGCGACCGCCGGCCGACAGCCGGGCGGGAAGCTGGAAGCGATGAATGCCGGCCAGGAAAAACAGCCCGCGCACGCAGTGGTAGAGGCTCGTGCTCGTCTGGCGGAAGGCCTCGAGCGCCGCCGCCTCGGCGAGCAGTTCGTCGGCCGTAGCCGCGGCGCAGACACTCTCGAGCGACTGATCGCGGATCGCCGGCTCGTCCGACTCGATGATCGCGACCAAACGACTGGCGACCACGGGGCGGCTCATGTGGCGTGAGGCTGGCGGGCCAGCAGGTCAACGAGCTGGCTGAGGATGTCGCCGCGATCCTTGCCCGAGAGGCCGAGCGCAAGTTGCGCGAGGAGCAGGCCGTAGGTGACGCCGAGGTTGGAGCGATTGCCAGCAACCTGGTAGGCCAGATACCGCTCGCGGCCAGCCAGCATGGCAAGCGCGGGCGAGACCTGACGGCGGCCTGAGTCGCCAAGCGCATCGAGCAGGTCGAAGATCACGGGCGTGAGCACGTGCATGCCGAAGAAGCAGAGATAATGGCCGGCACGGAGCCCCGGCACGATCAGTTCCTGCTCGGCCTGCGTGGGCGTCGGCTTTTCGAGGACGGTGTCGATCTCGTAGAGATTCTTCGTCTGGGGCACCCGGCGGCCGCCGATCGCGCCAAAGTAGGGCAGCATGCTCTCCCGCGTCGGCTGCACGGCCGACACGCTGCACTGTTCCGCCTCGGCGACTGCCACGAGTTGCTGCCCGCAGCGGCGATCGCTGTCGCTCACGTAGAGATGGTCGCCCACGAAATGCAGGAATGGCTCGTCGTTGATGAAGCCGCGGGCGACGCTGACAGCGTTGCCGTAGCCGAGTGGCTCAGGCTGGGGAATCAGTTCGAGCCGCGAGGCAGCACTGCCGGCAGCCGCGCGGAAGTCCGCCTCGTCGCCGGGCCGCACGACGATTCCCACCTCGTGGGCCCCAGCCGCCACGGCCTCCTCGACAATGATTTCGAGCGCAGTCTTGGGAATGCCGTCCCGGTCCACGAGCCGCTGGAGCGGCAGCCGTTGCTGCTCCCTGCCGGCGGCGGTGATGAGGGCACGCTTGATGTGCATGGGGGTTCCTGCCTGAGGCTTCCCAGAGAAGCCTCTCGGCAACTATTGCACCCGCTCGGCCGGCACGCCAGAACGGCCGCCTCCGAATTGACGCCTCACACCCCGCCTGCCTGCTGCTCGCCCGTGACGGCAGCCTCCTCGAACGCGACCACCTGATTTCGACCGCTTTTCTTGGCCTGATACATGGCGTCGTCGGCTCGGGCGATGAGGGCGTCGGCGCTCTCGTCAGGCCGGGCGAGGGTCGCGCCGATGCTGAGCGTGACCCTGAGCGGTCCCGACGAGGTCTGAATCGGCTCGGCGGCATGACGGCGGAGCTTCTCGGCGATGGCCACGGCATCCTGGAGATCGCGGACTCCGTGGAGGAACACCATCAATTCGTCGCCGCCAAGCCGGGCCCCCAGGTCATTGGGCGTCCGCAGGCACGCCCGGATCCGGTCGGCCAGCGCCTCGAGCACGGCGTCGCCGGCGGCGTGGCCGTAGGTGTCGTTCACCACCTTGAACCGGTCGATATCGCACCAGAGCACGGCGTCGGTGCGGCCGTCGTGCTGGGTGAGGGTTTCGATCCGGTCGATCGCCTCCGTCCGATTGAGCAGCCCGGTCAGCTCGTCCGTGCGAGCGCGGCGTTCGAGGATCCGTTGGGAAGAGACCTCCGCATCGACCAGCCGAAACGATGCCGCGATGCCATCAATGGTGCCGTCCTCGGTCCGGTAGGGACCGGCATGGATCTCCACCCAATGGATGTCGCCGCCCTTGGACTGCATCTGCGTGCGGACGAGGATCGACTGGCCGAGCAACGCCTTCTGCTGCTCGTGGAGAAACCGCTCGCGATCGGCGCTGGAATTGAAAAAGTCGGTGGCCCGATGGCCGATCCAGTCGCTCTGCAACCAGCCAAGCACGGGGGTGACCGATGGCGACACCCAGATGATCGTGCCGTCATGGTCAACACGCACCACGACGTCCGAGGAGTTTTCCGCCAGCAGTCGAAACTGCTCCTCTGAGGCGGCCAATTTCTTCGACACGGCGTCGCGATCGGTGACGTCGCGCCATGTGAAGCTGACCTGCTCCCCGTCCCGCACGGCTCGGATATCGATCCGCCGCTGTCCAGCCGCGCCGAGTGGAAACGGAAACGCATCGATGGCAGCAGGACAACCGGTATCGGCGATGCCGGCCAGGATTTTCAGGAGCCCCGTCGAGTCGGCGGTGGGATACACCTCGAGGAGACGACTCCCCGTGAGATGGTCGCGGTCGATGCCGATCCAGCCGCAGGCTGCCGGGTTCGTATTGTCGAAGATGAAATCGACAATGCGGCCAGCGGCGTCCCGCACCGGCTGCATGACCACATGCGGATCGAACAGGCTCTCCAGCATGGAGTTGAGCCGTCTCCGTTCGGCCTCCCATGCCGCCGTGGCCTGGTCGAGTTGCCGCAGGACGCAAGCATAGCGAAACGCCAGAGAGGCGATCAGACCGACGGCCGTGGCCACGATCGCCGCCAACGGCCACCAGTCAGCCACACCCAGCACGATGAACGCCGCTGAAGGGAGGTGCGTCGTGAACATGGCAAACCTTAGGAGGGCCAGAGTGGCGGGGACAGAGTGGGGGAGCTATCACAGTGCCGCCGCGGCCATGTTGTTGCAACAGGATCGTTGTTTCCCCCTTCACACGGCCTGGGTAACGGGTCACCCCGAAGGTCGTACGGAGTACGACCTTTCTCCGTCGGGCCGTGGCCGTCTGGCCTCACCTGGCGATCATCGCTGCCTCCGTGGCCGCGGTTGCCTATGGAATCCACTACCAGGTTGCCCCTCCAACCTACCTCGCGGTGCTGACGTTCTGGTGCGCGTGGTCGATCGTGGCGCTGTCTCGCTTCACGGTGGTCGCCCTCTTTTCAGATCGGTTCCTCAACCAAAAAGGTGCCAGCCACCAAATCTAGGAAACATCGGGAAGGTGCTTGCCAAAACCCCCACATGTGGTGGCTGGCACCTTTTTCGTCAGCCAAAACGCGCGCCGCTGAAGAGGACGTGGCCCCGCAGGAACTCGGCGGCCGACATGCTCCGCTTCCCTTCCGGCACGAGCCGCCGGACGACGAGCCGCGTGTGCTCACCGCAGGCCACGACGAGTCCGGCGTCGTCCGCGGTGAGGATCGAGCCGGGAACAACGGCCGGCTCCGCGGCGTGACCAGCCGACGACTCATCGACAACCGCCACGTCCTCCAACACCACTCGCACTGGCGGCCGGTCGGCACCGGCGTGGAGAAAGGTTGTGGTCCGTGGCCAGGGTTCGAGCGCCCGCCGCATCCGCTCGATGCGGGCTGCCGGCAGAGACCAGTCGACGATCCCATCGGCCTTCGCGAGCCGCGGCGCGCGGGTGACACGGGCGGGATCCTGTGGAACGCCCGGCGTGCTGCCGGGCCCGGCGGCGACAAGCAGGTCGATCGCTTCGAGCACGGCGCCCATGCCCATCTCGGCGAGCCGGCGTTCCAGTTCGGCTGCGGTTTCAGCGACGCCGATCGGCGTCTCCCGCGCCGCGATCACGTTGCCGGCGTCGAGCGCCGGAGTCATATGGATCACGCTCGCGCCGGTCGAGGCATCCCCTGCGAGAATCGCCCACTGCACCGGCGCCGCGCCCCGATGCCTCGGCAGGAGCGAGCCGTGCAGATTGATGCCGCCATAGGGGGCGACGCCCAACGCCGCGGGCGAAAGGATCTGGCCGTAGTCGCAGACCACGAGCAGGTCGGGGCTCAGGGCCGCGACCGCCGCGATCGCCTCGGGATCGTTGATTCGCTCCGGGGCGAGGATCGGCACGCCGGCGGCATCCGCCGCGTCACGCATCGGATTGGGAGGCGGCCTCCGTCCGGACGGTGCATGGGCGGGCCGCGTGACGACGGCGGTGACCGTGTGCGGCGATCGCAGCAACGACTGAAACGTCGGCACGGCGAACGGGCCGGTGCCCATCACCACGATCTTCAGGGCTCGCTTCGCGGAACTCAACGTGGACAGACTCATGCCTTGCAGCGATCTGCTTCGAGCCTGTCGAGACGGGAGACGATCTCGTCATGTCCAGGCAATTCACCCCGCGACACCTGCCCTGTAAACACCTCGCGGAACGTCTCCAGCGTCCGCCTCGCCTCGATCGCCGCCGCCTCCGGGAGACGGTCGGTGAACAGTTTGCCATCGAGATGGTCGAACTCGTGCTGCACCACACGGGAGAGCAGTCCTTCGAGGTCGAGACGGATCGGCTCGCCTTCGAGCGACCAGGCTTCGACGACGATTTTCTCCGGGCGTCGCACGTCCATCCGCAGACCGGGCAGGCTCAGGCAGCCCTCCTCCTGCACCGCGGTGCCGCGGGGACGGCTGAGCGCCGGATTGATGAAGACGAGTTCTTCGCCATGGCCCCGACGACCGGATGTATTCACGATGAACAGACGGTAGGGCAGCGCGACCTGGTTGGCGGCGAGGCCGATCCCCTCGGCCTCATACATGATGTCGAACATCTGCTCGACGGCATCGCAGACAGCTTCATCGATCCGCACGAGCGGCTTCGCGGGCCGCAGGAGCGCCGGATGGGGGTATTCGACGAGCGAGAGCGGGCCGATCGTACCTGCCGAAACCTGGGAACTGTCTGCCATGGGCCTGTGCGGGGAAGAAGGTAGCGGGTCGGGAAGATTGATGTCGCTGCGTTGCTGCGGCAGGAAGGGTACTATCGCTGCGTTGCTACGGTCAGCCCCCAGCATCATACGCCGCCGTGCTACATTTCGCAGGTATGCCCCCTGCCACACCAGCGCCGACGACGTCCACCCCTGCCGCCCCGCGGTGGTTCGATCCCGCAGCGCTGCTCGCCACCTGTGGTGGACTGGGCCGGATCGGCTTCGCCCCGGGCACGTTTGGCGCGGCGCTGGGCACGCTTGTCGCACTGTCCCTTGCGCGGCTGGCCCTGCCACCCCTGATCGAGGCCGGCCTGCTCGCGGCCATCAACCTGATCGGCATCCCAATCTGCACACGGGCAACGCAAGCGCTCGGACGGGGCAAGGATCCTGGGGCGATCATCTACGACGAGGCTGCGAGCGTACCGCTGGCGGCCTTGGTCGTGCCCGCCGCCAGTCGATCGCCGACGGTGCTGGTGGCCCTCTTCGTGCTGCACCGGCTCTTCGACATCACGAAACCGTTCCCCTGTCGCCGACTCGAACACCTGCCCGCCGGGCTCGGTATCATGGCGGATGACTGGGGAGCGGCGGCCTACGTGGCCGTCTGCCTCACCATCGGCCGCTGGCTGGGCTGGCTCTAGAGCGGCCTCACCGCACACGCGAATCCCGCCGCCCGACACCATGCGACTGCTGCTGATCGACCACGGGAGTTGCGACCACGACCACACCCGCGTGCATCACTGCCGCGCGAACCTCGGCCGGCTGGGCATTGCCGCCGCCGTCTGCGGTCCCTCGTCGATCCCGCAGCTGGAGCAGCCGAATGACGGCATGTATGGCATTCACCTCCATGCGATCGCGGCAGCATCGCACCGTTTTCTCGCGGCGGTGCGGGATGGCTCGGCGGAGTCGCTGCTCAGTGTGGTGCCCTCGCTTTCACCGCGGCTGCTGGGGCTGGTCCGCGAGACCGCTCGGCAGCTGATCGCCGAGGCGGTGGACGCCACGGATCCCGACGTGATCTTCGTGATGCACGCCGGACTCCTCGCCGATCTCGCAGCGGAGACCGGCGCGCCGGTGGTGGTGCACGTCGCCCAGGCCGACCTCACCGCCGCCGCAGCGAAACCATTCATGCGGACGCTCGTGGGCCGCGCGCTCGGCTCCTGCGAGACGGTGATCGCGGCCGACACCGCCGCGGCCGACATGCTCCGGGCTGGCTGGATCGAGCCCGACGACGAGCGGCTCGATATCTGGCCGCTCGGGCCAACATGCGAGGAACAGATCGCCTCCGCCTGCCGCACCGCCCTCACCCGCCGCCGCGGGTAAATCCCCGTCCTATCGCTCACGCTCCGGGCTTCTGTACGGCTCGGAACAACCGCGGCAATCGCTCTTCTCTATGCAAATACAATCCCGACGCGCCAGCGAGGGAATCCGCTGCTGATTTCTGGGTGATGGATGGCGATTTCCCTCGCTTGCGCTGCGGGCTTGGATGAAGGGAGCCGGGATCGGCGAAGCTGGAGGAGACGAGGAGGATGTCCGACTTGTTGTGCGTGCCACACCGTCCCCAGTGACAAGTCGGAAGCTCCGAGCGACGGAAGCTTTGCCGTCCCGGCGGCGCGTCGCTATCCGGCAACAACCCACATTTGCCCTGCTCGCGCTGCGGGCTTGGATGGAGCACTTCAAACGGTCATATTCGGAGCGATCTCGGAAGCATCCCCGAACCGTCGGCAGCTAGGCCTGTGCGAGCAGCCGGTCGATCTCGCCAGAGTTGACCGCGTGGGCGAAGTCCTCGAAATCGCGGTAGACCGCCCGGCTCGTCAGTTGCACCACCCAGTTGTGCACCAGCGGCGTGATCGTGATCACGGTGCGGCCCTGCTGGTGGGCCTCCCACATCTCGATGGCCGTCCCCATCGACGCCTCGGGAACATACGCCACCAGCAGTTCGAATTCGCGGCACATCTCGATGTGCCCCATGAACACCTCACCCGCCCGGCGGCGGTCGTACGCGATCGAATTGCCATGATTGGCGAAGGGGTCGTAGACTTCTGCCTCCGGCCAGTGCGACTGCACGAGGTCGCGAAGCGTGTCCCGATACACCTGATCGTGCACCAGTGCCGCCACGTGCGAGCCCTGCATGATCCCCGCGAGAAAAATCCTCATGAAAAAAGCTTCCCTGAAACCGTCCCTGAAACTGGCGTCGAAGTCGTCTCGGTCTGCCGCCGGCAGTGTAAGGCCTGCGGCCGCAAAATCGCACGCGCGATCGAATGCCTCGGGATCAACCGCGGCCGCTGCGACGAAGCCCGACCTCGCGGCTGCCCGTCGCACCGTGCTCGATCTGCTCGCCATTCCAGGCGGATCGGGTAACGAGAAGGCGGTGGCCGACCAGATCGTGAAGCGGCTGCGGGAGGCGGGCTGCCCCGCCGATGCCATCTCCTTTGACTCGGCTCACACGAAGACGCCGATCAGGGGCAACGTGGGCAATCTGATCGTGAAACTGCCGGGCACTGTGCCGGGCCCGCGACGGCTGTTCATGGCTCACATGGACACGGTGCCGGTCTGCATCGGCACGAAACCGGTGGTGGCCGGCCGCTTCGTAAAGAGCGGCAATCCGGCGACGGGGCTCGGTGCCGACGACCGCGCCGGCTGCGCGGTCGTGCTCTCGACGGCGCTGGAGATCCTCCGCCGCAAACTGCCCCATCCGCCGCTGACCTTCTTCTTCGCGATCCAGGAGGAGATCGGCCTCTATGGCGCGCGGTTCGCCAAAGCCTCCGACCTCGGCAAGCCGAAACTGGCCTTCAACTTCGACGGCGGTGCCGTCGAGAAGATCACGGTCGGCGCGACGGGCGGTTACCGCATGGACATCGCCATCGAAGGGATTCCCAGCCACGCGGGCGTGGCCCCGGAGAAGGGCGTGTCGGCGATCGCAATCGCGTCGCTGGCCATTGCGTCGCTCGTCGAGGACGGCTGGCACGGCCTCGTGATGAAAGACGGCAAGCGGGGCACGAGCAACGTGGGCGTGATCCAGTCCGGCTGTGCGACCAACGTGGTGGCCGAGTCGGCCATGCTGCGGGCCGAGGCGCGGAGCCACGACCCGGCGTTCCGCGGCAGGATCGTCAAGGCGATCGAGAAAGCCTTCGCCGATGCGGTCAAGAAGGTGCGCAGTGCCGACGGCAAGACGGGCGGCGTGACATTCGACGGACATCTCGACTACGAGGCGTTTCGCCTGGCAGACGATGAGCCCTGCGTGGTGGCGGCCCAGGAGGCCGTCCGCGGCATCGGACTCACGCCCCGACTCGACATCTCCAACGGCGGCCTCGACGCCAACTGGATGGCGGCCAACGGCATCCCCACGGTGACGCTTGGCTGCGGGCAGATGGAGATCCACACGACCAAGGAACAGCTCGACCTCGACGCCTTCGAGGCCGCCTGCACCGCCGCGCTGCGGCTGGCGACGGAGTGAGACGATCCGTCACGGCGGGTGCAGAGCGTACGCTTCTCAATCATCCTGGAGGTCAAAGACGGCCGTGCCCTGCTCGGGCAGCGCACCTCCAACGGCCACGCCGAGCGTGCTCGCGGAGTTGTATCGCTCCGGCAGGGGGCGGCCATCGTTCCCTTTTCCAACGATCTCCACCCGGTACATACCGCAATTGACGCCGGAGTGCTGGCTGGCCGGGATCGTTACCTGCGCGATGCCATCAGCGTCGGTTGCCCCCTCGGCGACTTTCATCCCAGCCCCCATGAACGACTCCGGCACGAGTTTCACCGCCGCGCCCGCCAACGGTCTGCCCCGGTGCCGCACCCGCGCCTCGAAAGGCGTGATCGCCACCTTGGAGCGACGCACTTCCTCGAGCCACTGCGAGAGCTCTTGCCGCGACACTGCCTTGTCGCCATCGGTGTCGAGCGCTGCGGCTGCGGAGGCGATGCCCGGCACCGACACGAGTTCACTGCCCTCCAGCCGGGTATTTCCATCGGCATCGGCGGCTGTAAACACTGCCGTTGTCACTGCCTCGGTGACGATCGCCGGAGCGATCACACGTGGCGGCCGGCTCTGGCCGCATCCGGTGACGAACAGGACCACGGCCCATGGGCATCGCATCCACTGCACGGCGTGACAATTCTTTCTCACCGGAAGCATTCCTATTTGTTCAAGAACAGCGGGCTCTGTGCCAGCGCCTGCATGAGCGAACGAATGCCGTGGCCGGCCGTTGCCGTTGCGGCGACGATCTGGTCGATCTCGCGACGGTCGGCGTAGGAGGGTTCGCCGCCAGTGGCATACATCACCAATTGCCCCACGAATGCGCGGGCGAGTTGTTCGCGGTTGTCGACGAGGATCCCGCGAAATGCCTCGAAGTCGGCGAACGACTTCCCGTCGGCCATCGTGCCGGACGCATCCACCGGCGGTCCGAGCCGGAAGGCGGGCATTTGCCCGTTGAAGAGCCGCTCCGTCGCGGGACTCCCCTTGCCCTGCGATCGATAGCGATCCCGCCAGCCGCCAATCACATCGAAGCTTTCGAGCGCGAATCCCGCGGGATCCATCTTCTTGTGACAGCCGGCACACGCGACATCGGCGCGGTGGCGTTCGAGTTGTGCCCTGATCGTCGTCGCCCCTTGGGTATCCGGTTCGATGGCGGGGACGTTTGCCGGCGGCGGTGGGATGGGATCGCCGAGGAAGCGTTCCATCAGGAAGGCACCCCGAATCACCGGCGACGTCGTCGTTCCGTTGGCCGTTACTTTCAACACGGCCCCCTGCGTGAGGAAACCGCCGCGATGGCTCCCGCGTGGCAGCGACACTCGACGGATCTGACTGCCGACGACGCTCTCAGGCTGCAGTCCTGGGATGCGATAATGCTGGACGAGCCGCTCGTTGAGCATCGCGAAGTCGGTGGTCACCAGGCTTGTGACCGGCAGATCCTCCTTGACAACCTCGCGAAAAAACGCGCGCGACTCCGCGAGCATCGACTCCTTCAAGTAGAAGAACTGGAACTCCGGATAGAGCTTCCGATCGGGGTCCGTGTCGTCGATGCTCTTGAGGTTCAGCCACTGATCGAGGAAATCGACGATGAAGCGGTCGGAGCGAGGATCGGCGAGCAGTCGTTCGATCTGGCCGTGGATCACCGCAGGATCGCGGAGTCTGCCTTCGGCCGCCAACTGCAGTAACTCGGCGTCGGGAGCGCCGTTCCAAAGCCACAGAGCCAGTCGGGTTGCCAGTGCGTCGTCGTCGAGTGGTCCCGGTGCTTCGCGGCGAAAGAGAAACGAGGGCGATGTCAGCGCCGCCCTGTAGGCCTGCCGCATCGCGTCCTCAAAGCAATCGTGCTTGGCGAGCCTTTCGGCAACCATCATTCCATACCGTTGCACCTCTTGATCCGTCACTGGCCGCCGGAACGCCCGCGGCAGAAATGCGGCCAGGAGCCGTCTGGCATCCGCAGCCGGCGCGTTACTCGACACGCTCGCGACCTGCGGCTGGCGTTCGGCGGCAGGCAGATCCTTGAGGTGCGGCCAGGCCCACTTCGCTTCCCGAATCGGCTGCCGTCCGGGCGGCCGCACGCCACCGCTCGCCGGCAGGGCCCGAATGGGCAGGTCGCCAAAAAGCAGCCGGTGGCTCTGCGGGGGCCATGTCTCGTGGATCGGCCCCTCCACCTCCACCCAGTCAACGGCGATCCCAGGGCGGCGATCCCGCGACTCACCGCTCTGGACGGTCAGCGAGGCCACGTCAAACATCGGCGCCGACGCATCCGACAACCAGGCTGTAACCTCATGCACCTGCGGGGCCAGGGACGGGGCATCGTAGTAGCCCAGCACATGCTTACCCGACTGCAGCAACGCCACTTCGGTCTGCGGCGACGGTTCCACCGCTCCCTTGTTCCACAGGAAGCTCCAGATCGACATCCGCAGCCGATAGAGCCCGGGATGAATCGGTATGAAGCTGATGAACTTCTCCTGCCCCGGAACGTTCGGGCCAAAGAAGCCGACGGAGCGGTCGGCCGAGAGCACGGCAGCGTTTTCCGCCTCGCGCTCGTCGGGATCCTTGCGGCCATCGCCATACCAGCCGGTGTCGGGTGAGCGGCCCTTCAGCAGCACCGCGCTGCCGGACCGCAAGCCCTGCCGAAACTTCAGCATCGTCGCGACTTCGAACCGCTGCTTCACGACCGGTGGTGGCGTGGGCCGCGTCGCGATCGCAAGATCAAGGGCCCGATCGGCGGCGGCGAGATACTGCTGGATCTGCACGTGCGAAACGTCGAGCCCCTCCCCGACCTTGTCGAACCCCCGGCGAGTGCCGTCGGCCGGCAGCATCGCCCTGACCTCCAGGTGGGGGATCGCGAGCAGATCGCGGAGTGAATTCTCGTATTCCGCGGCCGTCAGCCTGCGGAAGATCGTCCGGCCTTCACGATCTTCGAGGGCGAGGTCGGCAGCGGACAGCCAGCCGTCGAGTGCCGCGAGCACCTCCCGCGTCTCGGCCTTGCCGGGCCGCTCCTCGCCCGGTGGCGGCATCTCTCCGCTGGCGATGCGATCGTGAATCCTCACCCAGCGGTCGAGCGATTCCAGCTCGGAAACATCCTGGGAAAGGGCCGTGAGATCGAGTCCTGACTCCGCATCCTTGCCGGCATGGCAGGCGTGGCAATGGCGTTCGAGGAAGGCCGCTCCGACGGCCGGCGCAGCAGGAACGTCCGTGGCGACGACCGTCAGGGCCAGAAGGTTCGCGACGATCACGATCACGGCGCGTGTCATGCTCGCTCGAGCCCCGTGAGCGTGCCCGTGCTCGACGCGAAACGATCGACCTCCATGCCGTATTGCTGCAGCATCGAAACGTAGAGATTTGCCAGCGGCGCGTTGTTCCTGCGGTCGAAGGCGAGATGCTGCCCGTGCCTGAAACCGCCGCCAGCCAGCAGGATTGGCAGGTTGGTCGTGTCGTGGGAGTTGGCGTTGCTGAGATTCGAACCGAAGAGCACCATCGTGTTGTCGAGTAGCGAGCCACCCGCCTCGCCCGCGCCGGAAAGGCCGTCGAGAAGGCGTCCGAAGGAACGGTAGAGCGTCTCTTCGACTGACCGTAGTTGGGCCAGTTTCGCCTCGTCGCCGCCGTGGTGCGTGAGACCGTGCGTCTCGCCGGAAATACCGGGCATCTTCGGCTTCACCCGAAGCGGTCCGAGATAGATGCTCACGATCCGCGTGCTGTCGGTCTCCAGTGCCAGGCGAACGATGTCGTACATCAGATCGGTCTGGTCCTTGATCTCGGTATCGTCCGGAAGGTTCCGCGGCAGTTGCAGGTCCACCGTGGGCTTGGGCCTGCGTTCCCAGGCCTGCGTGCTGGCCAAACGCGTCTCTAATTCACGCACACTCGTGAGGTATTGGTCGAGTCGGGCCCGATCGCGGGCCGGAAGCGTGCTGTCGAGCCGTCTGGCATCGTCGAGCACGAAGTCGAGGATGCTCGCTCCCTTGCCAAGATCGTCGATGCGGCGGTCGATTTCTGCCGGCGTACCCTGCACGAACAGCCGTTTGTAGAGGGCGGCGGGATCGTCTTCCGGCGGGATCGGTACGCCATCTCGGGTCGTCGAAGGCAGGCCGAGATCCGGCTTGCCCACCATCAGCACGAGCGACGGCAGTCGCGTGGCGTTGCCGGTCTGCTCGGCGGCCAACTGGTCGATCGAAATCGTGTTCTTGAACGTGCTGCGGCCGGGATGAGGCGCGCCGCTCAGAAAACTCTTCTCGGTGGTATGGGCCCCGCCAACGTCGGGATGGGAAAGACCGCTGAAGACGGTGAACTGGTCGCGGTGCCCCTTCAACAGGTCCAGGTATGGCGTGCTGGCATAATCCCGGCCCGCCCGCTCGGGGAAAAAGTTGGCGGGGATCACGCCCATGTTGGACATGATCAGAAGCATCCGCTTGGGCGGCACTCCGGCCTCCGCCGCCCACGCAGAACGACTGCCGGCACCGGCGCGGTGCGCGGTCGGCCCAAGGGCTTCGAGCAAGGGAAGCGCCACGAGGCTCCCGGCCCCGCGGAGAAAGCTGCGTCGTTTCATGGTGCGTCCAGCAAAGGTGCGACGAACTACAGCCCGCCCTTATCGGTGGGCCTGCCATCGGCTCTGGCGGAGATTTGCTGCATCAGCGTGGAGGTGATGCTGTAGGCGATCGGCCGAATGCTCCCGTCGCAGAAGGCGAAATGGGCTACTTGGCGATGGGCGCTGCCAAAGTCGCCCGTGGTGGCTACACCGGGTCTGTCCTCGGCCAAGGCACCGCCGGCCAGGATCGACGCGCCAGCGACGACCGTGCCGCCGCCGTAAACGCTGAACAAAGACGTGCCGTAATCGTCTGGATTCCTGTTCTTCTCGCCGAACAGGATGGTTACAGAGAGGCCATCCGAGATCTTCGCTCCCGTGATCTTGGAACACGGAAACACGATGCCGTTGGCGCCGGCGGTCGCGTCGGCGAGCGCCGGATAGCCGGCGCTGTTGCTCGAGCCGAAAGTGGCGGTGTTGGATGCCGTGCCGCAGTTGGCCGCGTAGTCGATGCCAGCGGACGAGGTATCGACGTTGACATTCTGATAAGCGTTCGCGCCCTTCTCTTTCACCGGATAGGCGACGGCCGCGCGTCGTGACGGACAGGTGAATACGGGAACCGGCGAACTCTCCCGCTGGGTCGCACCGCTTTTCTGTGTTGCTGTGTTGCGGTTGCTGAACGGACTTGTCGTTGGTGCCAGACCGTCGCTGCCCATCATGAAGAGATCGTTCAGCTCACAGTAGGGGAGGATTTGGTACGACCAGCCACCGGGCTGTGCTTGCCCGAGGCCAGCATCGGGATCCGCACCCCACTGGCTCGCCCAGCCACCGGAGGGGAAATGCTTCCGAGCCGATTCATAATTATGGGCGGCCGTTGCCATCTGCTTCAGGTTGTTGGTGCACATGGTCCGGCGGGCGGCCTCTCGGGCGCTCTGGACGGCGGGTAGCAGCAACCCCACGAGCGTGCCGATGATCGCGATCACGACCAGCAATTCGACCAACGTGAAACCGTAGCGACGAGTGACGACGTTCATCGGTCCTGGACTCCGGGCTGGAAAACGGGGGCACGCTCCCCCACGACCGCGGACGCTACGGTAGCTTTTCCCGCCGTCCGGAGCATGTCGTTATGATTCCGACACGCCGTTCACCCTCCGCCCCCGTCGCGAGCGCCCCGCCTGGATCGGGCCACCACCTCCCAGCGGTTTGTGCAGTGGAGCTTCTCGTAGATCCGCTTCACATAGGTGCCCACGGTCGAGATCGATATCCCGAGTTTTTTGGCGATTTCCTTGTAGAAAAGGCCTTCCACAAGGAGTTCCAGCACCTGCTGTTCTCGGGGCGCCAGCGTCGCGTCCTCTTGGCCCCCGTGCTTCGGCGCTGGGGAGGCCTTTACAGGCAGCCGGCCCGGCGGCTTTTCACCGTCGTCTGGCGACTCCCTGTCGCGAAACGCCTGAATCACCTTTCTGGCGATCGTGCGCGTCATCGGCACGCCCCCCTCACGGACCTCGCGGATCGCTTCCAGTAGCCGGTCGGGCATGACGGGCTTCACGAGGTAGCCATGCGCTCCGGCGGCCAGTGCCTGAAAGGTCGTCTCGGGATCCTGGTAGACGGTGACGATCAGAATTTGCGACCGCGGGAGCTCCGCGGACAACGCCTGGATGTATTCCATGCCGGTCGAGTCGGGAAGGTTCACGTCCATGATCACCACGTCAGGATCGAGTGGTGGAACCCCGTGGACCGCCTCCTGCCCGGTGGCAAAAGCCCCTACGCAACGGCAGTCTGAGGCGCTTTCGAGCGTGCCGACGAACGCACGGCGTAGGCGGGCATCGTCTTCGACGACCGCGACACGAATCACGCTCATAGTCTGCCCTCCGTCATCGGAGCGGAAGCTGCACCGGGAAGCGGCACAGCGATGGCCACCCGCGTCCCGCCTGCACGACGATCCCCGATCTCAAAGCTTCCATCAAGTTCTTCGATCCGCCGCCTCATGTTGCCCAATCCGGATCGGCTGCTCTGGTCGTGCCTAGCCGCGGAAACCGTCTGCGGATCGATGCCGCGGCCATCGTCTTCCACGTCGATCAAGAGCCTGCCCTGATTGATGCGGATGGCGAGTGCCACGAAGGTGGGACTCGCGTGCTTGACGGCGTTGTTTACCGCCTCCCGCACGACGAGGAAGAGGCTGTGACGCACCGCGCCCTCGATCGCCACCCTTGGCACCGCATCGGGCACGTCGAGCCGCGCCCGCACGCCTGCGGCGTCGAGAAATTGCTCGAAGGAATGCGTGAGGTAGGGAACGAAGCGATCGAGCGTGTCGTTCGAGGGATTCACGGCCCAGACGATCGCATCGACGCTCCGCACCAACTCGACCGCCGACTGTCTCGCTCGCTCCACGCGGTCGAGCGTGGCTGGCGGAGCCTTCCCTTCCATCTCACGCTGCACCCAGAAATTCTCCATCGCGATCTCCGTGAGACCGGCCCCAACCTCGTCGTGAAGGTCGCGGGCGATCCGCGTCCGTTCTCGCTCGAGACTGTGGGCTCGCTCCACTTCCTCAAGCCGCCGTTTGATGCGTCGCAGCGATACGGAGCGGGCAATCGCCACCGCTGCGCCCACGCCAAGCAGGCCGCCCGCCAACCATGTGGCTGGTCGCTCGTACCACGGCACGAAGACCTCGATCGCAAGGCTCGTTTCCAGCCCGGTGGGCTGGCCTCCGGGCTGGAACACCCCGGCCCGAAACCAATAGGTGCCGGGCTTCAGGTCGTGATAGTCGGCCACGCATTCGCCACCGATGCCCAGGCTGTGGGAGCACGTCCACAGAAGGGTTACGCGGTCGCTCGGCTTCACGGGAATGCCCTTGAGCATCGACCAGTTGCCGTATCGCTTCGCATCGTCGTCGTGCAGAACGAGGATCGGATGCGGGGTCGGTTCCTGGCGGATTCGCACTTGGGCCATGTCACCGCGGGAGCCGCGGCGGGTCCAGCCCGGCGGCGTATCGAGCGGGTGGAGGTCGAGTTCGGACGGTGCGATCGCTATCGGATAGCGGACCGGGAGGTCGGAGTCAGGGCTGCTCACCTCAAACACCACGTCGTCGATTCCGACCATGCCGATCACCTCGTTGCCGTGGTGCGACACGAAGTTCGCGGTGACATGGGTCGCGAGCGGCGGGGCGACCGCCGTGATGCGGTGCGATACGAACCCGGAACTCTCCGGCTCGCCGCGCCAGGCGGGCGACTCACCACGGATGACGGTGTCGCGGTTGTCGACGGTGTCACCCGACACGTCGACGAATTGCAGGATCACCCGGGCCGCAGCAGGAGCATCCCGCCACGCGACATCCGCGCCTTCAAGCCGATATCGAAGCCGGTGGCCACCGGACGAGGGCGGCCTGCTCGGGGAGTCTTCTTCCCGTGGAGCGTCCGCCTGTGCCGCTTCGGCGATATGGATTTGCAGTTGCCTCGCCCCCGAAGAGAGACGAACCCTGGTTCGCTGTTCCCCCCTCTCCGTGTCCGCGACAACGCCTTCCGCGTCACGGCCGTCGACGACCACCCTGGTGATCCGTACGTCGGCGACGGCGGCCGCCTGCGTAAGCCCACACCAAGCGACGAATGCCCATCCCCACCTGACGGCGATCACCGCAGACACCGCCTCGAAGAAAGCAGGACAAACCATGGCATACCCCATTCCACTCTACCACGCCATTGAGGCGGGAACGT
Organism: Candidatus Kuenenia stuttgartensis; assembly: GCA_945877135.1. Lineage (GTDB taxonomy): Bacteria > Planctomycetota > Planctomycetia > Pirellulales > UBA1268 > CAMCQY01. The sequence continues at coordinate 23,233 of CAMCQY010000014.1, read as the reverse complement.
CCGCCGAGTTTGGCTCGTCCAGCGAGCCGTCGATTCCGCCCGCTGCCGACGGCCGCATCTGGACGGTGCGTCTCACTGGCATTACCTTGCCATTGTCGGGCGGCCGGCCGAAACGGAGTTCCCTGTCATGGTCATGAAACGCGAGCCTCTTGCGATTGATGCGGTGCACCGGGGCGACTGCCTCGATCTGGTGGCGAGAGTGCCCACGGGCAGCGTCCACCTGGCCTTCGCCGACCCACCGTTCAATATCGGCTACGACTACGACGCCTACGACGATCGCCTGTCGGCCGACGCCTACCTCGACTGGTCCCGAAAATGGATGCGGGAGGTCGTCCGGGTGCTGCGGCCCGACGGCACCTTCTGGCTGGCGATCGGCGACGAATACGCGGCCGAACTGAAGGTGATCGCCACGCGTGAACTGGGGCTCACGTGCCGCAGTTGGGTCGTCTGGTATTACACGTTCGGCGTCAACTGCAAGCAGAAGTTCAGCCGCTCGCACGTCCACCTGTTTCACTTCGTTCGCGATCCTTTGGCGTTCACCTTCAATACAGACGCGATCCGCGTGCCCTCTGCCCGCGAACTTGTTTACGGTGACAAGCGAGCCAACCCCACAGGTCGGCTCCCCGACGACACGTGGGTGCTGCGTCCCCAAGACCTGCCCGACGGCTTCGGCGCGGCGGAAGATACCTGGTACTTCCCGCGGATCTGCGGCACGTTCAAAGAACGGTCGGGCTGGCATGGCTGCCAGATGCCGGAGCAGCTGCTGGGGCGGATCATCCGCGCGTCGAGCCGTGAAGGCGAGACCGTGATCGATCCGTTCGCCGGCAGCGGCACGACCCTGGCGGTGGCCAAGAAGCTGGGCCGTTCGTTCCTCGGCATGGAACTCTCGGAGGACTACGCCGACCGAGTCAACTCGCGGCTCGCCGGCATCTCGGCAGGCGATCCCCTCGACGGCGCTGCTGAGCCGCTCAAGACGGCCCCAGCCACGAAGGACGGCCGTCGGCTCGACGCCCGCGGCAAGAAACGCCCATCCCGCGCGAAGTAGGGGCGGCATTGGCCTTGTTCTTTGGGTCGCCTCCCTGCTTGAATTCCACCGGAATCCTTTCCTTCTGGAAATCGGGAGTCAGCGATGAAATATGGCCTCAACCTTCTGCTTTGGACCGACCGCATGCACGACGGGATGGTGCCCGTCGTGGAGCGGATCAAGAAGCTCGGCTACGACGGCATCGAGATCCCGATCTTCGAACTCGACGAGTCACTCTACAACGGCTGGTCGAAGAAACTCGACGCCATTGGCCTGGAGCGGACGGCCGTCACGGTCCGCGGCCCCGGCGACAATCCGATCAGCCCATCGTCGAGCGTCCGCGCGGCCGCCGTCGATGCCATGAAGAAGACGCTCGACTGCTGCCACGCCGCCGGCGTGAAAGTGCTCGTCGGCCCCACGCATTCCGCCATCGGCGAGTTCACCGGCAAGGGACCGACTCCGGACGAATTCAAGTGGGGCGTGGACACGATGCGAACGGTCGCGGAGCATGCCGCACAGGCGGGCGTGACCATCGCCACGGAATACCTCAACCGGTTCGAGAACTATTTCCTTACGAGCGTCGCCCAGACGGTCGCCTTCGTGCAGGCGGTCGATCATCCGAACGTGCGGATGATGTACGACACCTTCCATGCCAACATCGAGGAGAAGAACCTCGCGGCGGCGATCGAGGCGGCCGCCCCGTGGACGGTGCTCGTGCACATTTCCGAAAACGACCGCAGCATCCCCGGCACCGGCCACGTGCACTGGGACGAAACCTTCGACGCCCTCCACACGGCGGGCTACGACGGCTGGATGGTGGTGGAGGCATTTGGCCTCGCGCTGCCCAACATCGTGGCGGCGACCAAGATTTGGCGGAAGATGTTTCCGTCCGAGGATCAACTCGCGACCGACTCCCTCGCCTTCATGAAGGCCAACGTCGCCAGGCGTTGGCGGTAGCGACCGTGGCCAAGCGCAAGACACCATCGCCGAAACCGGAAGCCGATAAGCCGTCCCCGCCGCCCGCCGGCTTCCAGGCGGCACCGGCCGACGGTGGCCTTTCCATCGACAAACTTGCCCAGGCTTTCGCCGCGATGATGGGCACCGGCGATCCGTATGCGCAGCCGTCCGGCGGCGAGGACGTCGTGAAGGTGGATGCCTCACCGGTGCTCGACGACGACGGCTTCGCGTCCTCGGGAGGCGACGCCAGCTTCCGCGTCTGTCCGGAGAGCATTCTGGAGGCCATCCTGTTCGTGGGCCTGCCAGGCGGCGAGGCGATCACCAGTCGCACGGTGGCCGGCCTGATGCGCGGCGTGCGGCCGCAGGAGATCGACGAACTGGCCGCCGACATGCGGCGACGGTATCGGGCCGACAACTGCCCCTACGAAGTCGTGGCGAAGGACGCCGGCTGGGTGATGCGGCTGCGGCCGGAGTTTGCCAGGTTTGGCAGTGTGGTCGAGGCCCGTTCCCGCACGGTGCGGCTCGACGCCGAGGCTCTCGACGTGCTGGCGTTGGTGGCGTGGAACCAGCCCGTCAAGCGCAACCGGATCGTGGAACTCGGCTGCGACGCCCGGCCGACGGTATGGCGGCAGTTGGTGCAGCGCGGTCTTCTGGAAGTCGTCCACGACGAGGCCGCTCATGAGGGCCACGACACGCCCACCGAGCCGTCGTATCGCACCACGCGGAAGTTTCTCGAAGTCTTCCGGCTGGAGAGTATCGACGACCTCCCCGAGCCGACCGAACCGCCGAAATAGCGGCGGCGAGTGACACGTCACCCGCTTTTCCCTTGCTTGCGCTGCGGGCTTGGATGATACCCGCTCCCATCCAAGCCCGAAGCGCAAGCGAGAGGAATCGGCGCTGCTCCAACCCATGCATCACCACCTCACGGCGCTCATTCGCTCTGCTGCGTTCTCACCCACTCCATCGCCGCGTCACGCGTCGTGATCCTGCCGTCGAGCTGCAGCGCCCGCAGGGCCGCCAGCGTCTGCCCCACCGCGCGGCCGGCCGGCACGCCGGCGCTGAGCAGGTCATTGCCCGTTACGAGCGGCGATGGATCGAGGTGCTCTCGCGGCATCTGCAGCTTCGCAGTCACCCAACCGGCGGTGGCAGCGGAGCCGTGGCCGCAGGCGGCGCGGGCCCGCAGCAGATCGGCCAGCAGGAAAGCCGCATCGTGGGCCAGCCACGGCTGCAGCTGCGACCAGGGACACTGATCAAGGTCGCCTGCACCGATGCCGTCCACGAAGGCGACGGCCTCGTGCAGCCAGCAGGCTGTCTTCAGATCGCGAGTGGAGAGCCGCAGCCGGGCCGCGATGTGGCGGGGCGACTCCGGTGGCAGCCTCGCCGTGAGGATGGCCAGCGCCGAGGCAAGCTCCGGCTCGTCGAGGGCCTCGATGATGCGGGCGGAGTCGTGCCAGGCTTCGCGGTCGCCAGCGACGCCGTCCGCCGGCGCCACCTCGGGCAGCACCTCGCGGGCCAATCCGGTTTGCGCAAGCAGTTCGAGTCCCCGCCGCCGGCCCGGCCGCGACACCAGCGTCCGCAGTTCCGCCGCAATCCGCTCGGGGCTGACGGTGGTCACCAAGTGCGCCATGCGGACGATCGCCGCCTCCGTCTGCTCTTCGAGCGCAAAGCCAAACCCCGCCGCAAACCGCACCGCCCGGAGCATCCGCAGGTGATCCTCGCCAAACCGCATCGCCGCGTTACCGATCGCCCGCACGATCCCGGCGGTGAGATCGGCTCGGCCGCCGACGTAGTCGTGCACCTCGCCTGAGATGGGATCGAGGAATAGCCCGTTGATCGTGAAGTCCCGCCGCACCGCATCCTCGCGGGCGTTGGTGAAGGTCACGCCGGCCGGATGCCGGCCGTCCGTGTAGGCCGCGTCGCTGCGAAACGTCGCCACCTCCACCTGCCCGGCGCCGCGGGGACCGAGCACCGTGATCACGCCGAACGCCGCCCCCACGGCGAGGGTGCGGCGGTTGCCGAAAACCGCCCGCACCTGATCGGGATGGGCCGACGTCGCGACGTCGTAGTCGGCCGGCGTGCGGCCGAGCAGTTCATCGCGAACGCAGCCGCCGGCCCAGAGCGCCTCGTGGCCTGCCGACCGCAGCCGGCCGACCACGACGAGGGCAAACGCACGTGCCGCGGCAGGATCACATGGGATGGCGGGCATGGCGGCGGAGGCTCGGGGGGATGACGCGGCCGTCGATGGTAACGGATGACCGCGGCCCAAGCGTCGGGCAGTCCATCCGGATTTCCAGGCAATCGCACCAGAGGTTATGATGGCAGAGCGAGGTGGGGAGTCCCACCGGCAGCTCGTTTCCTTCTTTCGCCCGGCGTCGGCCGGTGTTCGCCCGCCCGCCCCCACACTCTGGAGTGCCCAAGCATGTCCGCTTCCCGCGAGCCTTCTGCCTCGAGCCCCCTGTCGCGTCGTGATGCCCTGAAGGCTGCCGGTATCGCGAGCGCCGCGCTGACCGGAGTGCAGGCCAGCATGCGTGCCGTGCACGCCCAGTCGCCCTCGGCAGACGTCATCCGCGTCGGCCTCATCGGGGCCGGTGGCCGCGGCACCGGCGCTCTCCAGCAGGCGCTCTCCGTGCCCGGCTCGAACGTGAAAGTGACGGCGATCGCTGACGCGTTCGGCGACCGCATCAAGGGCGCGCTCAAGGCGGTCGAGTCGATGAAGGACAAGGTCGAGGTGCCGGAGGATCGGCAGTTCAAGGGACTCGACGGCTACAAGCAGGTGCTCGAGCACTGCGACCTGGTCATCCTCGCCACGCCGCCGGGCTTTCGTCCCTTCCACTTCGAAGAGGCGATCAAGGCGGGTAAGCACGTCTTCATGGAGAAGCCGGTCTGCGTCGATGCGTTCGGCGCCAACCTCTGCCTTCAGGCGGCGAAGCTCGCTGACGAAAAGAAGCTCAAGGTCGTGGTCGGCCTGCAGCGACACTACGACGACAAGTATCGCCAGACGCTGGCCCGCGTTCGCGAGGGTCTGGCCGGCGACATCATCGGCGGTCAGGTCTACTGGAACGGCAGCGGCATCTGGTATCGCCCCCGCAAGCCCGAGATGACCGAAATGGAGTTCCAGGTCAACAACTGGTACCACTTCAACTGGCTCTGCGGAGACCACATCTGCGAGCAGCACGTCCACAACATCGACGTCGCCAACTGGTTCCTCGACAAACTCCCCGAAACGGCCTACGGAGTGGGGGGCAAGCAGAATCGCATTGCCAATCAGCCCAGCGAGATCTACGACCACCACGCGGTCAACTTCACCTACCCGGGCGGCGTGCGGATCGCCAGCCAGTGCCGGCAGTTTCCCGGCGGCGACGGCCGCGTGAACGAGGAATTCCAGGGCACGAAGGGCTACGTGAAGATCGGTGAGATCACCGATCACGCGGGCAAGGTGCTCTGGAAGTACGACGGCAAGGCCGCGAATGCCTATCAGGTCGAGCACGACGAACTGCAGGACGCGATCCGCAACGACAAGCCGCTCAACAATGCCTACTACGGCACGACGTCGAGCTTCTCATCGGTGCTCGGCAGGACGGCCACCTACACGGGCAAGCAGGTTAGCTACAGCGACCTGCTGAAGAGCAACTTCCGCACGATGCCGGAGAAGCTGTCGTGGGATGCGACGCCGCCGGTCATGCCCGACAAGGACGGCAACTACCCGCCCCCGATGCCGTCCAGCTACAAGATCGCGTAGCGAACCCGGGCTGAGGCGTTTCATCCAAGCCCGAAGCGCAAGCGAGGGAAATCCGGGTCTCGGATCACGCCGTCCCTCGCTCGCGCTTCGGGCTTGGATGGGAGCGGGTTTGCCCGACCACACCACCCCCACCCCGAGGCCCGCATGATCGTCGGCATCCCGAAGGAAACGAAGAAGGACGAGTACCGTGTGTCGATGCTCCCGGTCGGCGTGGAGGAGTTGGTGCGTGCCGGCCATCGCGTGCTCGTGCAGCGGTCGGCCGGGGCAGGTTCCGGCCTCGCCGACGAGGCCTATGCAACGTGCGGCGCGGAACTCGTTGACACAGCCGAAGAGGTGTTTGGCCGGGCCGACATGATCGTGAAGGTGAAGGAGCCTCAAGCCGCTGAACTGAAGCTGATCCGCGCCGGCCAGACGGTGTTCACCTACTTTCACTTCGCCGCCGATCGAGGGCTCACGGAGGGTTTTCTCGCTACCGGCGCCACCGCCGTGGCCTATGAAACACTCCGCGACGACCGCGGCCGGCTGCCGCTGCTGATTCCGATGAGCGAGGTGGCGGGGCGGATGAGTATCCAGGAGGGGGCGAAGTATCTGGAGAAGCCGCAGATGGGACGCGGCATCCTGCTTGGTGGCGTGCCGGGCGTGGCGCCGGCCCATGTCACGGTGCTCGGGGCGGGCAGCGTCGGGGCCAATGCCGCCAAGGTGGCTGCGGGCTTCGGCGCCAATGTCGGCCTGCTCGATACCAACCTCGAACGGCTGCGGTATCTCGACGACGTGACGCCGCCGAACATCGACTGTCTCTATTCCGACCGCCACACGATCCGCGAGCAGATCGCCCGCGCCGATCTCGTGATCGGCAGCGTGCTGATTCCGGGCGCGAGGGCGCCCCACCTGGTCGAGCGCGACGATCTCAAGCTGATGAAGCCGGGGGCCGTGATCATCGACGTGGCGATCGACCAGGGGGGCTGTGTGGCCACCAGCCGGCCGACCACGCATGCCAACCCCACCTTCGTGGTGGACGACGTCGTGCACTACTGCGTGACCAACATGCCCGGCGCCGTGGGTCGCACGAGCACCTATGCCCTCTGCAACGCCACGCTCCCTTACGTCTTGCAATTGGCGTCGCAGGGAGTGGAGAGAGCGGCGGCCGGCAGCCCCGCCATTCTCTCGGCGGTGAACGTCTACCGCGGCCATCTGGCCTATCGGGCCGTAGCCGATGCCTTTGGGCTGCCCTGCGAGCCAATGCACTTCACGAAGGAAGGGAAAGTCTCCCCATCATGATCCCCGTCTCCCTTCGTTGGCATGGCAACGCCGCCGGCCAGCCCGATGCCGGTCATCTCGAACTCATCGACCAGACGCTCCTCCCCACGCGGCACGAGTGGATCACCTGTCGCGATGCCGACACGCTGGTGGAGGCGATCAAAATGCTGCGGGTCCGCGGCGCTCCAGCGATCGGCATCGCCGGCGCCTACGGCCTGGCCGTGGCGGCGGGCGAGGCCGTTCGTGACGGGCTGTCTCCTGAGGCGGCGCGGGCCCATCTGCTGGCCCGGGCCGAGTTGCTCGCCTGTGCCCGACCGACCGCGGTCAACCTGCGCTGGGCGGTGGAGCGGGTGGTCGGCGTTGTCGCCAGCCTGCCTGAAAACGCCTCGGCTGCGGCACTCGCGGCGGCGGCTCTGGCTGAGGCCAGAAGTATCCACGAAGAGGATCGGCGGCTCTGCGCGGCCATCGGCATGCACGGCGCAGCCATACTGCCCGAGGGCGGCGTGCTCACGCACTGCAACACCGGGGCGCTTGCCACGGGAGGCGATGGCACGGCCCTTGCGGTGATCACAACCGCCTGGGCACAGGGGCGGCGGTTCGATGTGTTTGCCGACGAGACGCGGCCGCTGTTTCAAGGCGCTCGGCTCACGGCCTGGGAACTGGTGGAACGCGGCATCCCCGTGACCGTGCTCGTCGATTCGGCGGCTGCCCAGCTGCTTCGAACCGGCCGGGTGGGGGCCTGCATCGTCGGCGCCGACCGGATCACGGCCAACGGCGACACCGCCAACAAGATCGGCACCTACGGGCTGGCCGTGCTTGCCGAGGCCCATGGCGTGCCTTTCTTTGTGGCCGCACCGTCGAGCACGTTCGACCTGTCCCTCGAAACGGGTGTCGACATTCCGATCGAAGAGCGGGCCGCCGCCGAGGTGCTGCGGCCGCTGGGCGTGCCGGCAGCACCCGAGCATGCCCGGGCCTACAATCCTGCCTTCGATGTCACACCGGCTCGGCTGATCACCGGAATCATCACCGAGCACGGCGTCATCCAGCCCGTCACCCGCGACAACGTCCTCAAAATGGTGCCAGCCACCAAATCTCGGTCGGCAAGGTAAGCTGGGATGGTCTGGCGTGCTGATCACGCCCGCCGATCGGGCGAGACCGGTCAACGCCCCACACGCCCGAGATGCACCCTTGGTTCTCAAGTTCATTCCCAAGATCGCGATCGTTGGCCGACCCAATGTCGGCAAATCGACCCTCTTCAACTGGCTCGTCGAGAAGCGGATCGCCATCGAGGACCCGACGGCAGGCGTGACGCGAGACCGGCTTGTGCAGCGGCTCTCGCTGGAGGGCCGCACGGTCGATCTGGTCGACACCGGCGGCATGGGCTTTGACGATCCCGACGGCCTCACCACGCGGATCGACGCCCAGATCGAGGCTGGCCTGGGCGAGGCTGCGGTCATCCTGTTCGTCGTCGATGTCCGGAGTGGTCTGGTGGCGGCCGACCACGATGTAGCCGCCCGCGTTCGCCGCATTGGCGTGCCGGTCCTACTCGTCGCAAACAAGGCTGATGATGCCAAACTCGACAACCATGCCCACGAGTTCGCCGCGCTCGGTTTCGGCGAACCGCTGATCGTGAGCGCCCGGCAGCACCGCAACCGCGAGCCGCTCGTTGACGCGATCCTGGCCCACCTGCCCGAGACGGCGGCCGGCGAGGAGGAGCCTTCTGCCGAACTCCCCGAGATGAAGCTGGCGATTGTTGGCAGGCGAAACGTCGGCAAGAGCACGTTCGTGAACAGTCTGGCCCAGGAAGAGCGGGTGATCACGAGCCCAGTGGCGGGCACGACGCGAGACTCGGTAGACGTGCGGTTCGAGGTGGACGGCCACACGTTCCTCGCCATCGACACGCCCGGTCTGCGGCGGACGAAGAGCCGCACCACCGACATCGACTTTTACTCCACCCATCGCGCACAGCGAAGTGTCCGCCGCGCCGACGTCGTGCTGCTCTTTTTCGACGCCTCGGAGCCGGTGGGCCGTGTCGACAAGCAACTGGCCGACACGATCATGGAAGAAGCGAAGCCGGTGGTGTTCGTCGTCAACAAGTGGGACCTCTACGCTGCGGATGTCGAACGCGGCGAGTGGGCCGACTATTTGCGGGATACCTTCCGCACGATGCCGTGGGCGCCGGTGGCATTCGTGACGTCCACGAGCGGCCGCAACGTGAAGGCGGTGGTGGACACCGCGCAGCGGCTCTACCGGCAGAGTCACGAACGCGTGCCGACGGCGAAGCTCAACACGATCTTGCGTGAGGCGATCGACGCCAACCATCCACCGGCCGATCCCCGGGGGCGGCCCGTGCGGATCTACTATGCCACGCAGGTGGAGACCGCGCCACCGACGATCGTGCTCTCGACGAGCGCACCGAAGAGCGTGTCGGAGGGCTACAAGCGGTATCTCGTCGGCGCCCTTCGCAAGACGACACCCTTCCGCGAGGTGCCGATCCGGCTCTACGTCCGCGGCCGCTCGAAGGATGAGAAGGACGAGGAGTAGGACCGCGGATACGGGAACGCCGCACGTATTCCCTTGCTTGCGCTGCGGGCTTGGATGAAGGGCGGTCACGCCGCCCGGCTCCCATGCAAGCCCGAAGCGCAAGCGAGAGGACATCCGCGCTCCCATGCAAGCCCGAAGCGCAAGCGAGAGGACATCGACCTCGACCTCATCGCCCGCGCAGCCCCTCCACCAATGCCACCTGCCGCTCCGTGAACGGCACGCCGCCGTCGAGAAGCCCAGGTTCCTGAGCCTCCTCCGGAACGAGCCGCCGCACGATTTCCGCGGCCAGTGCTGCGACCCCAGCGCCGCTCGTGGCGCTCGTCCAGACCACTCCGCTGGTTTCGACCGGGTGGACCGCTCCTTCGAGCAGGTCGGCCTTCGATGCCACCAGCAGCTCGCGGTTCGACACCGCGGCCGACGAAGTCATGCCGACCTGTCGCCCATCGACGACACGGAGCACGAGATCGGCCTCCTCACGGGCGGCGACCGCCCGGGCGATGCCGGCCTGCTCGACGCCGATCGCCGCGTCATCACCACCTTCCTCCCGAAGCCCGGCCGTATCGACCAGATCAATCTCCCAGCCGTCGAGTACGACACGCGTTTCCAGTAGGTCGCGGGTGGTGCCCGGCTCGGACGACACGATGCTCCGGGCGTGACCTGCGAGGGCATTGACGAGGCTGCTCTTGCCAGCGTTGACACTCCCCGCCACAACGACCCGCCACGGCCGCGTCAGCCGCAGGCCGACACGTGCCGCACGGCCGAGCCTATCGAGGGCAACTCGTGCCTCGGCCACGCGGCCGTCGGCAAGGAGCGCCTTCGCTCGCACAATCTCCGCCTCGAGCCCGCCGGCCAACTGCCGCGAGAGGAGCCTCACCGCCTTCGGCCCGCCAGCGATGGCGAGGGCCTCGCGGGCCTCGACCTCGATCTCCGGGGTGCCGCCCGCCCGCAGCCACGCTGGCCATACCTGCCGCGCAGCCCCAAACTGCTCGAGGCTCGCGATGACCGCCTCGGATGCGGCGAGCCCGCCATGGCAATGGATCTCGAGATCGTCTGCCCCGCGCCGAACGACGACCAGATCCTCACCCGGCCCTTCCCCGGCACCCGTCCAGCGGCCAAACACGACCGCTCCCTCGGGCCGTCGGGCCAGCGGCAGCGGACCACGCGGCGAGAATAGCCGTGCGACACATTCCTGAGCACCCGATCCCGCAACTCCCACCACTGCCAGAGCACCGCGTCCCACGGGCGTGAGCAGAGCCACCCTCACGGCATCACGCCCCACTGGCCGGCCGTCGCCATCATGGCTAGAACCTTGCGTGCGTTGATCGTCCTGCAACCCGTTCACGGAGTTCATAGCCATGGCTGACTGGATCGAGGAAGGTTCAAAGGCTCCCGATTTCACGCTGCCGACGCACGACGGCACGAAGCTCAAACTGTCGAGCCTCAAGGGTACGCCGGTGGTCCTCTATTTCTACCCCAAGGACGACACGCCCGGGTGCACGAAGGAGGCCTGTGGCTTCCGCGACGCCAAGGCCACGCTGGCCAAGCACAAGGCCGTGGTCCTGGGCGTGAGCCCCGACGACTCCGAGAGCCACGAGCAATTTCGCCTGAAATACAAACTGCCATTCACGCTGCTGGCCGACGTCGATCATAAGGTCGCCGAGAAATACGGCGCCTGGCGTGAGAAGAACATGTACGGCAAGAAGTCGATGGGAATCGCCCGCAGCACCTTCATCATCGACGCCGCCGGTATGGTGGCGAAGGTGTTCAAGGCGGTAAGGGCGGATGGCCACGCGGACCAGGTGCTCGAGTCGCTCGCGTTGTTGCCGCCTGCACGGAAGGCATAACCGTCACCACACGCCGGAGAGCCTCTCTGGAACCTGCGTCCGCCGCTGCCGCACGGCAGCCAGCGAAGCTGGGCGGTGCATACTTGCGGGCCGGATCCACCGGCTCGCAACAAGGAGCACCATGCAGTCATTCCTCGCCAAGTGTGCCGCTCTGGGCATCGTCGCCGGCGGTTTCACGCTCACCGGCGACGTAGGCCGGCTCGCGGAACGCGGCCAGCGGCTTCTTGATGCCCGCACGGTGCCGTCGGAGGCACCCTCTGAGCCTGTGACCAACGGGCTCGATGCCACACGGCAAACCGAGGCCCCACAACCGGCCCCGGCCGTGGCATCTCAGTCCGCCGGCCAGCCGCCCCCCGCTACGGCTCCTGCATCCCCCTCCCCGGCCCCCACGCGGCCGCTGCCCAGCGTTCCGCTGCTCGACGCGCCGGTTGGCCGAACCGTCGCAATCCCACCGCCGCCCACCAATGGCCCCGATAGCGTCGATCTTCGTCAGCTGCCGGCAGGCAGTCGGATGCTCGTCTGGGTCCGACGGCCTGGCTCCACGGGCCGATCCCGTTCGGCAGACCTGATCGCGCTGGATCTCATCGATCCGAACACCGGCGAAGCGCTCGAGCATCGCCATGCCGCGATGACCCACGGCAGCGAGGGCACGACCGTGTATGCGGCTCCACGCCGCGTGGTGATTACGCGCGACGCCGCCAACAGGATCGCCAAAGGCGGAACGCTGCGGATCACGCCGCTGCACGGCGTCATCGGGCTCGGGAATGAAGAAGCGATCGGCACCGTGCTGGCGGTCGAAGTCCAGGGTCGGTGAGCCCGAATAGGCAGGTCACGCGGGGCGATATTCAAACCCGGAGTCCCCCGGCTTCCGCCAGGGGCTTCTTGGGTTGAATCACGCCTCGCTGGCTTCCTCGGCTTCGCGATCGCTCGACCAGCCAACCCGCTTCTTGGAAAGGCCGATCTTCCGCTCGTCGGTATCGACACGGAGGATTTTGACCTCGAGCGGATCGCCAACCTTCACGACATCTTCGGCGTTCTCGATTTTGTCTTCCGAGAGTTCGGAGATGTGCAGGAGGCCCTCGAGGCCGTCCTCCAGCCCCACGAACACGCCGAAGTTGGTGATCTTCGTGACAGTGCCCTTCACGACGTCGCCGGTCTTGTAGCGCTGCGGGATGTCCGTGGACCAGGGATCGTCGGCCATCTGCTTGAGACCAAGGGCGATCCGGCGACGCTGCTGGTCGACCGAGAGCACCTTGCACTCGACCTCGTTACCCTTGTCGAGCATTTCGCTGGGATGCGTCACCTTCCGCGTCCACGACATGTCGGTCACATGGAGCAGGCCGTCGATGCCGTCGTCGATCTCGATGAACGCGCCGTAGTTGGTGAGGTTCCGCACCACGCCCTTGACGATCGCGCCCGGCGGATAGTCGGCGGCCACCTTCTCCCAGGGATTCTGCTGGGTCTGCTTCATGCCCAGCGAGATTTCCTGCTTTTCCTTGTTGATGGCGAGCACCACCACCTCGACATCGTCGCCCGGCTTGACCAGTTCGCTGGGATGGCTGACCCGCTTGGTCCAGCTCATCTCACTGATGTGGACAAGTCCCTCGACACCGTCTTCCAGTTTCACGAAGGCGCCATAGCTCATCACGTTGACGACCGTGCCCTTGCAGACGGTGCCGACCGGATACTTGTCGGCCACCTTCGCCCACGGACTGGCGGTCCGCTGCTTCATGCCCAGCGCGATCTTCTCCCGCTCGCGGTCGATGTGGAGCACCTGCACCTCGACCTCCTGGTCGATCTGCACCATCTCGCTCGGATGGCCGATGCGGCCCCAGCTCATGTCGGTGATGTGAAGCAGACCATCGATGCCGCCCAGATCGACGAAGGCGCCAAAGTCGGCGATGTTCTTGACGACGCCACGGCGGATCTGCCCCACCTCGAGCGTCTCCATGAGTTGCTTCTTCCGCTCGGCCCGCTCCTGTTCGATGAGCGCCCGACGCGACACGACGATATTCCGCCGCGCCTCGTCGATCTTCAGCACGAGGCACTGGATCGCCCGACCGCAGTAGTCGCCGATGTCGGCGGGGCGACGGATGTCAACCTGGCTCGCCGGCAGGAAGACGTTGACGCCGGAAATATCCACGAGCAGACCACCCTTGATCTTGCGGGTGACGAAGCCGGTGACGACGTCGTTCTCGTGAACGCTCTCCATCACGCGCAGCCAGTCCTCGATCCGGCGCGCCTTCCGCTTGGAGAGCGTGATCAGCCCACGCTGCTCCTCGACCTGACCGTCCTCGAACTCCTCGAGCAGCACCTTGACGATGTCGCCCACCTGCGGCGGCGGTTCGGTCTCATCCCATTCGTTCCGCGGGATGTGGCCTTCGCTCTTGTAGCCCACGTCAACGAGCACAAACTCGTCATCGACCCGCAACACCTTCCCCTCGAGCACCGAGTTGACCGCCAGCGTGGAGGTTCCGATCGAGTATTCGCCCTCTTCCGTTCCAGCCAGGGCGAGTTCCAGTTCCTGATCGAGTTCGTCTCCGAGTTCAAGTTCGCGAATGAGGTTGCGGTTGACCATGCGTGGGGGGTTTTGGGTAAACGGGTTGGGGGAGGGGGACTCGCGGGCCACAATGGATCGAGCCGCGCAGTGTAGCAGCCGCAGGGCGGCTGAACAATCGAGTGTTTGCCCCCGCCGCCCCAGATTCTCCGATCGTTACGGCGGCACCGCCCCGCGAGGCGGCATACGGCCGCGGCCGATGGAATTCGTATGAATCGGTTCCATTCCATCCCGCTGCTGGTCGCCTTGGCAGCACTCGCCCTCCCCCTGCCTGCCAGGGCCCAATTCGCGGCCCCGGAGGCGGTCTCTGCGGCCCCCTCGCTGGGTGACGCCCGCACGCAGAAATACCGGGTCGGCGTGATGGTGACGGCCGAGGGAGGGGCGTGCCGGGATATCTATGCCACCCTCCCGGTGCCTGCCGACTGGCCTGAACAGAAGGTGCAGATTGTCCAGGAAGACGTCTCGCCCGACGTCCGGGGCCTGCGGTATCGCACGCTGCCGGGGGGCGTGAAGCAGATGATCGTGGAGATCCCCAGCCTGCCAGCCGGCGGCAAGGCGCACGCGATCGTGACCTTTTCGCTCGAACGCGCATCGATCACCCCGCCAGCCAACCCTTCGCCGCTGACGATCCCGCAGAAGCCCGACCGGGCTCTGCGCATCTTCCTCGGGGCGAGTCCCTACATCGAAACACGTCATCCGAAGATCATGAAACTGGCGAAGGCGACCGGCGAGGATCTCGATGGCTGGAAGAAGGTGGAGGCGATCTATGACACGGTGCGGGAGAAGGTCGAATACCGCAACGGCGACCTGAAGGGGGCGGCGCGGGCATTGGCCGACGGCTGGGGAGACTGCGAGGAACTCACCTGCCTGTTCATCGCCATGGCACGGGCTGAGGGCATTCCGGCGCGGACGGTCTGGGTCGAGGGCCACTGCTACCCAGAGTTCTACCTCGTCGACGCAGACGGCCAGGGCTGGTGGTATCCCTGTCAGGCTGCCGGCACGCGGGCCTTCGGCGGCATGCCTGATCAACTGCCGATCCTGCAGAAGGGGGATGCCTTTCGCGATCCCGACCGTCCCGGCAAAACACTGCGATACGTCTCGGAGTTCATCAAGGGCTCCGCCAAGGATGGCGGCGGTTCGCCCAAGGTGACATGGATCCGAGAAGGGGCGTGATGCGGCTTACTCCGCGCCGGCGAAGATTTCTTCGTTGAGCGGACGGCCGAAGGCGTCCTTGGCGACGGGCGTGAACCACCGCGGCACGATCGGCAGGCCGGCCTCCTTCCAGACTGCTTCCAGCCGATCGCCGGCCACCTTGACGATCCGTTCGCGGCCGCGGCCGGCCAGCGTGGAGCGATCGGCCCACGGCGTCACCGGTCCATCGAAGCCGGCGGCCTTCGCCTGCGTCAGCACGGCGGCGGAATTGATCACCCCGGTATCGCCCGGCATCAGCCGCTGCGCGTGCGTGAGTGCCGCCGCTGCCACGTCGCGGGGGGCATCGGACAGCCGAACTTCCACGATCCGACCCTTTGGCACCTTCGTGATCATCTCGAGCGGTTCGCCCGTGACGTGCAGGGCCCAGGAATCGACCACCGCGCCAACGCGGGGATGCGACACGGCCAACAGGCCGAGCAGTCCTTCGAAGGTATGCACGAACTGATGCGTCTTCTCAGCGCGGGCCTCAGCCTCGGGTGTGATCGCCAGACCGAGCGAAATGCCATGGGGATCGAGCATGCCGCCGATGGTGTCGAGCCGCGTGCGGTACTGCTCGAAGAAGTCCTTGAAGGAATGTTCGTCGGATGCGGCCGCAATCGAGGCGACCGCACGGGTGGCCTCGGTCGCCTGGGCAAACTCGAGCCGTTTCGGCAGGAGCGCCATTTCTGCATTGAAGGTCGCGTCATCCGCATCGAGCGTCACGGGGAGTCGAAACACGCCGCACTTCAGCCGCGCGCTCACCATCAGCCGGCGGGCATGGGGCACGCCGAAGGTCTCTGCCTGCTGCTGAAAATCGACGAGGTCGATGTCCATCGCGTCGAAGCCGAACGACAGGGCCAGTTCGATGAGTTCGCTGGGGCGTCCGGAAAGCGGCAGGCCAAACGTGCTGAGGTTGCGGAACATCCTGGGGAAAATCTCCTGTGTTCGTGAAGGCTGGGGCGTGGCAGTATGACCGAAAGCGGCCACTTTTTGAAGCGGGGGGTGGAAGCTGGGCCGGCCACCCGCATTTCCCTTGCTGGCGCTGCGGGCTTGGATGAGGACGTCCATCCAAGCCCGAAGCGCAAGCGAGAGGATCCCGCGTCCCCGTTGCGCCCCCCTACCTCGCCGGCTGCAGCTCGGCGAGACTCATGCCCAGCCGCTTCAGCTTCTTATAGAGCGTGGTACGGTTGATGCCGAGGGCCCTGGCAGCGGCGTCCCGCCGCCAGTTGGATCGCTCCAACGCCTCAATGATCAGCCGCCGCTCCGGATGGGCCATCGATGTCTTCAGCGAGGTCTTGAGCGATCCCGCGGCGGCGGCACAAGCCGCCACCATCTCACCTCCATCCCCCGCGCCGGCGAGCCTGACCGCGGGCGGCAGGTCGGCGGCTCCGATCCATGCCCCACGCCCCAGAAACACCGCGTATTCCACCGCGTGCTCGAGTTCGCGGACGTTGCCCGGCCAGCGATACCTCGCGAGGGCCTCCAGGGCCGCGGGTGAGAATCCCTCCACCTCGCGGCCGCCGCGGGCCACTGCGGCGGCCCGAAAATGCTCAGCGAGCATCGGGATGTCGCTGGCCCGATCCCGGAGCGTGGGCATTTCGATCGTGATCACGTTCACTCGCCAGAAAAGATCGGCGCGAAACGTGCCCGCTGCCACGAGCGCCGCGAGGTCCTCGTTGGTGGCCAGGATCACACGCGCATCGACTGCATGCGTCTGCGAGCCACCCACCGACTCGAAACGCAGGTCCTGAAGCACCCGCAGCAGCTTCACCTGCATGGCAGGAGACGCGGTGGCGATCTCGTCGAGAAAGATGGTTCCGCCATCGGCCTGGCGGAATTTTCCGTCACGGTCAGCCGTGGCGCCAGTGAAGGCACCGGCAACGTGGCCGAAGAGCTCGCTTTCGAGCAGCGTTTCACTGAGGCAACCGCAGGCCACTTCCACGAACCGCTTCCCGCGACGCCGGCTGGCCCGATGGATCTCACGGGCCACGAGCGACTTGCCCGTGCCGCTCTCCCCTGTGATGAGCAGCGTCGCCGGGGCATCGGCGAGCCGGGCCACGAGGTCGAGCACGTGCTGCATCGCCGCCGACGAGCCGAGCAGTTTCGGCGTCGGGGG
Source organism: Candidatus Kuenenia stuttgartensis (assembly GCA_945877135.1). GTDB lineage: Bacteria > Planctomycetota > Planctomycetia > Pirellulales > UBA1268 > CAMCQY01. Next base: position 6,004 of record CAMCQY010000014.1, on the reverse strand, counting down.
CTGGGCCTCGGCGGCCGCAGCACGACGCGTGGCGGCCGCGAACGCCGTGTCGAGCGCGGCCAGCAGGGCCGCATCGCGTGCCGGCGTGAGGACGATCGCATCGGGATCGATGCCCGGGGCCATCGACGTGGCAGGAGCCTCCGGCATCGTGATCACCAGTCCGGTGCCCGTGGCAGCAAGTCGCAGGCTGGCCGCGATTCGAGCAGCCCCATTCCCTGCCAGCAGACCGTCAACGATGCAGGCGACATAGGGCTCGCGGGCGAGAAGCGGCAGCGCCTCCTCGGCGCGGCTGACGGCGCTCGCATGCCAACCGAGGCTGCAGAGCCACTGGGCGGTACGGGATGCCACGCGGCGGTCGTCGTCCACCACAAGGACACGTCCCGGGTTGGAGGGGCGATCGACCGGCGCCGTGGGGCGGATCATGGTGGCATCCTGGGGAGGAAAGGTGCTGACGAGAAAAGTCTCCACCATGTCTTTAGGTCGCAATCCGGCGACAGCAAAGTCGCCGCAGGGCGACAATCCTGCCCAGACGTCACCCTCGTGCCGACAGAATCGGCACAGGCCTCACACACCGATCGGCCGAAGCTCTCAGTCTCTCGGCCCGGACGGCCGGTCGTGCTCGGTGTGCCGGCTGTCGCCGAGGGCGACGGCGTCGGCGATCCGGTCGGCGGCGGGGCCGAGCAGGATCTCCCGGTTGTCGAAGAGCGACTCCGGATCCTGATCGAGCATGCGAATCCGCCGTTGCCGGAAGGAGAAGAAGGCGATCACGGTGAGGGCAACGACCGCCATCGCGATCGTAATCGCCGTGAACCCACGGGTTGCCGACTGGATGAGGCCGGTGATCCGTTCTCCAAACAGGTAGGCCAGACCAAAAAAGCCACCGATGACGATCGACGCGCAGATGAAATCAGCCAGCAGGAACCAGCGATACTTCACCTTGAGGATGCCGGCCGTCAGATAGAAGGGGCTGCGGAGCCCCACCAGAAACCGGGCCACGAAAAACGCTTTGATTCCGTGCTTGCGGAGCAGGTTTTCGATCGTCCGTTCGCGTTCAGGCGTGAGAAAGCCCGACCACCATGGATGCTCCTTGAGAATCCGGGCTCCGAAGAACCGGCCGATGGCATACATCAGGCTGTCGCCGAGCAATGCCCCCACCATGCAGGCGGGCAACGCGTAATACCACTTCAGTTGAGACAGCCTGCTGGCCACACCGGCGGCCACGATCGGCACCTCCTCCGGCACGGGCAGACCGATGCCAGTGAGCGTCAAAAACACCACGATGCCGAGGTAGGAACCCCGCTCAAACCAGTCGAACATGTCAGATTGGGTATCGCGGGCGGAGGTCCAAAGGCGGGGGGGAACTGGGCAGAGCCCAGAACGATAGTGTATCCCGGCGATGAAAAAAGGCACGGCTCCGCCGTTTACCGGCTCCTTCAGGCTTCCACGCCCTCTCCCGGCTCGATGGCGAACAGGTCTTCGGAGAGGTTGGCCGTGAGCACCCGGACGGCCCCTGCCGCCTTGCCGGGAACGACCAGAATTGCTCCCACGCCTCCGCCGGCCGGCGCCACCCGAGCCAAGCCCGGCGGACCGAGCACATAGAGGGCCGTGGAGAGGCTGTCGGCCTCGGCCGCCGTGGGCGCGACCACCGTCGCCGACAGCACCCCCTCGGCCGGCACGCCCGTGCGGGGATCGAGAATGTGGCCGAGCCGGCGGCCGCGTTCGATGAAGAACTGCGTGCCCGAGCCGCTGGTGCCCAGGGCCCTGTCTATGAGCTGGACCGTTGCCAGTCGACGGCCAGGCCGCAGCGGGTGCCGCACGCCCACCGGCCAGGACCGCCGTCCCGACGGGGCGATTCCCTGTCCGCCGATGGCCCGCACGCTGCTGGCCCCGCCATGTACGAGCGCACTGGGCACGTCACAGTCGCGAAGCTTGTCCATCACGCGATCGATCGCCCAGCCTTTTCCGATGGCGCCAGGGTTCAACTCCACGCCCGGCCGGATGAAACGCACCCGACTGCCAGCCGTGTCGAATTCCACCCACTGCGTGCCGGCGGCCTCACGGGCCAGAGCGAGTTCGTCCGCGGTGGGAGTCCGCCCCTGTCGGCGGAGGAATCCCCAGGTTCTCACAAGTGAGCCGGCCGCCATGTCGAATGCGCCGCCTGTCCGCTCGTGGAGATCACGGGCCTCGAGCAGGAGCGAGAAGAGACCGGCTTCCACCGGCTGCCAGCCGGCCGCCGCCGTGGCGTTGAGGCGAGCCAGTTCGCTTGAGTCGCGATAGACCGTGATCTGGCTCTCGATCTCATCGACAAGGTCGAGGCAGTCAACGGCTATCGCCGTGGCGTCTGGCACTTCGCCGGCGTTGAACACGACCTCGAACCGGCAGGCCATCGCCTCGCGGCCGATGACGAGCGTATGGACGTCGTTCTCACCCTGCATGCATCACTACCGCGGCGCGAGGCCGCGGTCGAAGGCGTCCTGATCGCGGCGAAATACGGCCAGCACCGTGTCGAACCGCTCGAGCGGAATCTTGTAGACAGCCTGCTCGCCCGTGTGGGCGTGGCAGTGGGCCACGAGAAGCCGGTAGAGAAACTTGAACAGCTGCCGCGGCACGCGGAGGCTGCGCAGGCCCTCGAGTAAGCGGCGTTGATCAACCTCCGGCTCGAAGAGCTGCGCGAGAGTGGCTGGCGGACTGCCCACGCTCGCCGCCTTCACGCGGGTGGAAGCGATGTCATAGAGCGTTTCGCCGGACCATTCGAGCGACGGCACGAGGTTCTGCTTGTCGAGCCGGGCCCGCTGGTTGAACTGCTCATCCTCCCGTTCGATGAAGCGATAGAGCTCCAGCGGCAGGAGCATCTTCAGCCCGATGCCTGGCGACTTGAGGAACTTGTTGTCGAGCATGGGCCAGATCACCTGCCGCATCCGGTCGGCGGAGCCATTGATGAGATGCGGTTCGTCGAGCCGGTCAACGATCACCACCATGCCGGCATAGCCCTGGGAGGCGAGAATCCCCTGAAACTTCGCCAGCAGTTCATAGCGGTCGTCGCTGCGAGCGGAAGCGGGAACCGGCTGGCCGGCAAGATCCACCTCTGGCACACGTGCCAGCGCGCGGGCCAATTGGCCTGTAGTGCGGTTGCCGGTTCGCATGCTCCGCACAATCCGCGTGGCCAGCCACCAGCTGCGGGCCCTCCGCCACGCCCACGGTGCCCAGGCGGCGGCCAGAAGGAGCCATGGCCACCACGCCCCGGCCCACTCCAGGGAACTGCGTTGAAAGCTGATCAGCAGGGCGATGCCCATGATGATCGCCGCCGCGACCCCGACCAGCGTCGGCCAGAGCCCCTGCCAGGCCTGGTAGCCCACGCGGCTGCGGAGCTTCCGCCATCGCGAAGGGAAAGTCTCGGCCGTGGACTGGTCGTAGCAGGCGGCCAGCAGGCTGAGGTCCCGCGCCTGCGGCGGCGTGAGCTTCGGCCGAGCAGCCACCTCGCGGGCAGGCGGATCGACGAGCGTCGATACGAACTGCGTCACGCCCAGCGACAGGATCGCGTCCATGTGATCCCAGAGCTTCCACTGCGAGAGCACCTTGTCCACGGGCCTGTTGGGGCCGACGCGGCTCACAAAACGATCCAAAAAGGGATTGAAGTCGTCGTAGAGCACGACGAGCGTCTTGCTGTCGGGATGCATCTCGTTGTGACGATCGAACTGCCGCACCATCTGCAGCTTGAGCGCCGTCTTGCCCGCCCCCTTTTCGCCAAACACGATCGCGGTGCTCGGATCGGCCGGGTCGCCGTAGATCTTGTCCCAGGCGGGATGAAACGTCGATTCCAGGCAGGTCCGCTTGAAGACGGTGTCGTTCTGCGCGTCTTCCTCGGCAAACGGATTGCCGGCGATGCCGTGATGCTCGAGAAATTCCTGAATCTTCATGACTCGATCTTCCTGGGGGTTTCAGTCGCTCACTTCCCGGCGGGCACCAGGCCCTCGACCATCTTGCGGAAGCCATCGGCCTCCTTCGCCACGGTTGCGGCCGGCCCGTAAAACTTGAGGAAGTGGCTCCCCGCGTCGGCCGTCTCGACGATCGCGGCCAGCATCCGGTAGTCGGGGCGTTCGACCGTCTTGCCGCCGGCGAACGGACCGCCCGGCATGTCCTTGTAGGTGCCCGACACATCGACCATGGTCACGGTGCTACCGGCGAGTTTGATCGTCTTGGTGGTCGCCTTGGCCTTGGTATCGCCGCCATCGGGCTGCGCAAACTGGCCATACCAACGGTCGATGTTGGCCTGCACGCTGCCGCCGGCGCCCATCACGGTCATGCGTCCGGGAGGCAAGTCACCGGCGGACGGAATCGAGAACTCCGTCTCAACGATCCCCGACTTCGGCTGCACCCGTTTCCAGCCGGCCGGAGCCTCGAGTAGGAGCGAGCCGCCAGCGATGGCAAATGACCGCGTATCCTCCGCGACCACACCCTGCGCCGCCGCCGGGGCAGCCATGGCAAACGAAGCAAACGCGACAAACAGACAAACGAGGGCGAATGAACCGCGCATGATGGGGTGGTCTCCTCTGGATTGGTGCGGTGAAACGGTGCGTGACAGACGATCCAGCCGGCGAGGCCCGAGCATCTGCAGGCCTCTGACTCTATCACACCACCGCGACCTCCAGCACGGAAAAACACCGCGCCATCCCTGTTGCAAACGCCGTTCAGTCACCCGAAAAAAACTCGGGGAACACCGTTCGAACCGGCTGCCAGTCGGCCCAATCGGCCCGCCAGACCAGCTCTGTGCCCTCCGCCTGACCGCCAGCGAGCCAGTCCTGCATGGTCGCCGCCTCCACAGGCTCCGACGGCTCGCCTCCGGGATACGCGATCCGCCAGGCGAGGTCGGGCCGGTCGGCGATCGCGGGGTGAAGTTGCGCCGAAGCGGCATCCGACGGCCCACCCGCGAATGGATCGACTCCCAAGGGCATCGTCTCCGCGTAGGGTTCCAACGACTCCGGGGGTTCCGCTGCAGCTGCAGCCGCGGTTGCAGCGGCAGCGGCGGCAGCGGCTGCCGCTGCGCGTGCCGCGCCGAATGGCATGGCCCGCGGCAGCGTCGCAATGACCGATGGCTCCAGTGGCACGAACCGGGCCAGCGGCAGCTGCGAATGGTCAGCCGTGCTCTCAGACGCCCGAGATCCATCTGCCGCCGCTCCGCTCGCGGCCGGGATGGAAAACGTCGCCCCACAGTTTGGGCAGAGCGCCCGCTTCCCCGCTTGATGATCCTTGACCTTCACGCGGTGCCCGTTCGGGCAGCGGCAGACGATTCCCATGGTATGGAGTGCTCCCTTCGCGGCCGCCGAGCCTTTGCATGCGAGGCTCGCGACGATCGCGTTGCCAGTATTGTAAGCTCGTCGATAATTCCCGCAGCCCCTGCCCGCAGCCCCTAAGGGAGCACCATCATGCGACCAAGAGATTCAAAACGTCAGCAGCCGGAACACGACCAGGAGCAGGAACAGGAGCGGACGGGCCCTCTGGAAGTGGCCATCGTCGGCGATCTGACCGACAACGAGTCGGACCTCACCGAACGGCTGCTCGGTGTCGAGCCGGGGGGCGAGTGCATCATCTACTTCGATTCGCCAGGTGGCAGCCCCTACTGTGGCATGTCGCTGGTCACGCTCCTGCGGCTTCGCGGGATCCGGGCCACGGCCGTGGTGACGGGGGAGTGTTCCTCGGCCGCGCTCTGGCCCTTTGCCGCCTGCCAGCGGCGGCTGGTGACACCCTTCAGCGTCTTCCTGTTCCATCCGATGAAGTGGCAGAGCGAGGAACACATCGGCATCCGTGAGGCCGCCGAGTGGTCGCGGCATTTCGCGGAGTTGGAGCACGAGATGGACGTGTTGCTCTGCGATCTCTTCGGCAGTTCCGCCGACCAGATCAACGAATGGAGCCGCACCCACCGCTACGTGACCGGCCGTGAACTTGTGGCGGCCGGACTCGCCGAACTCATCGAACTCGCGCCGCTGCCCTCGCTCTTCGAGCAGCC
>CAMCQY010000013.1 GCA_945877135.1 Candidatus Kuenenia stuttgartensis | reverse complement strand
GCTTCCGGCGAGGCTGCCGTACCCGCCGGCAGCAGCCTGCTTGTTTACAGCGACGGCGCCTTCGAGGTGAGCTACCCGGACGGGGCGATGTGGCCCTTTGCCGACTTCGTCACGACACTCACCACACCCCCTGCTGAGAGCGTTCGTCGCCTCGACGCCTTGGTGGCCAGAATTCGGACGATTTCAGCCCGGGATGACTTCAACGACGATTTCTCGATGGTGGAACTCGAGTTTTCATGATTTCCCGGGTTTTGTCGCTTTTTTAAGCCTTGTTGGGTCGCGAGAATGCCGCTCCGGGCCGGCGAATGTGACCGTCTTGCATGGGCTTTTCGAATCCGTACACTACGTGATTCCCCGCGGTTTGGACCAAACCGCTAGCGTAGCTCAATTGGCAGAGCAGCTGATTTGTAATCAGCAGGTTGCGGGTTCAACTCCCGCCGCTAGCTCAGCATACCCTGCCAGCCGCCGGCGCAGGCCCGAATTCAGCACGCACACAATAGCCCGACGATCCAGCACGACCATTCGACAGTAACCCATTTCAACATTCCCCACTTGCCAGCCAGAGGTCACGTCCAGCCAACCATCACTGCCAGCGGGCACAGCCACCACGGGCACACAACACAGGCACACAACCCAAGCATCCATCGCTGTCCCCGCCCGTTCGGGCGCGAGCACGAGGGGAGTTTCCCGAGCGGTCAAAGGGGTCAGACTGTAAATCTGATGGATTTTTCCTTCGCAGGTTCGAATCCTGCACTCCCCACTGCCCATGGTGCCTTTTGGAGACGTGTCCGGGTGTCTTGACGTCGTGGCCCAGCCTCAAATCCTGCCCAGTCCCACGTCTGCTCGTTGCGGGTGTAGTTCAATGCGGGTGTAGCTCAATGGTAGAGCAATAGCCTTCCAAGCTGAAGACGAGGGTTCGATTCCCTCTACCCGCTTCCCATTCTCCGCAGTGATGCAGCCGACCGTCTCCGCCATTTGAACCATTCCTTCAGCCGGAAATTCCTTCGTCCACCGCCCAAAACTCTCAAGCCAACCCTTTCAACATGCCGATGGCCCGCCACATCCGCCCACTCCCGCTGCTGTAGCTCAGTTGGTAGAGCGCGTCCTTGGTAAGGACGAGGTCATGGGTTCAAGTCCCATCAGCAGCTTCGACCGGCCCTGCCGCAACCCACAATCCACCGCCCAAACAGCCTCAAGACCGACGGCACAAGACAAAGCCCTTTTTATTTCGTACAAAACAGGACCGAGGATCCCCATTCCGGGAGTTCTTGGGCTTGTTGATTCACAAGACGTGTCCGGCCGGGCCGTTGCCGACCGGGCGCTGACGGTTTTGACCACCAAACGTTGTTCAGACTCATAACCGACGCAGGCCCAGCGGCCTGTAGCCACCAGAGAGGAAGATCGAGGGAGTAAAGCATGGCAAAGGACTCGTTCACGCGGAGCAAGCCGCACGTCAACGTCGGCACGATCGGACACATCGACCACGGCAAGACCACGCTGACTGGTGCGCTCGTTGCCGTACAGGCAGCGAAGAATCTGGCCGTGGCGAAGAGCTACGCAGACATCGCCAAGGGTGGTACCGTTCGTGACGAAACGAAGACGGTGACCATCGCCGTCAGTCACGTGGAATACGAGACTGCCAAGCGGCACTACGCCCACATCGACTGCCCGGGCCACGCCGACTTTATCAAGAACATGATCACTGGTGCCGCCCAGATGGACGGTGCCATTCTCGTGGTGAGTGCTGCCGACGGCCCGATGCCCCAGACCCGCGAGCACATTCTGCTGGCCAAGCAGGTCGGTGTGCCGGCCCTCGTCGTGTTTCTCAACAAGGTTGACCTCGTGGACGACCCCGAACTGCTCGATCTCGTCGAGATGGAAATCCGTGAACTTCTGACGAAGTACGGCTTCCCGGGCGACGACGTGCCGATCATTCGCGGTGCCGGCAAGCCTGCCTACGACAGCCCGGCCGACCCTGCCGCGAACAAGTGCATCGCCGATCTGCTCGATGCCGTTGACAGCTACATCCCCGAACCGATGCGTGAACTCGACAAGCCGTTCCTGATGGCGATCGAGGACGTCTTCTCGATCGAAGGTCGTGGCACGGTGGCCACTGGCCGTATCGAGCGTGGCATGGTCAAGGTCGGCGACGAAGTCGAGATCATCGGCCTCAAGGAAAAGGCCGAGAAGACCACCTGCACGGGTGTCGAGATGTTCAAGAAGGTGCTCGACAGCGGACAGGCTGGCGACAACGTCGGCTGCCTGCTCCGCGGCGTGGCTCGCGAGGGCATCGAGCGTGGCCAGGTGCTTGCCAAGCCGGGCTCGATCAAGCCCCACAAGAAGTTTGAGTGCGAAGTCTACGTGCTGTCGAAGGAAGAAGGCGGTCGGCACACGCCGTTCTTCGCCGGCTACCGCCCGCAGTTCTACTTCCGCACCACCGACGTGACCGGCTCGACCAAACTGCTCGGCGGCGTCGAGATGTGCTCGCCTGGCGACAACGTCAAGATGGAGGTCGAGCTGATGGTGCCGATCGCCATGGACGACGGCGTCCGCTTCGCCATCCGCGAAGGTGGCAAGACGGTCGGCTCGGGCGTGGTAACCAAGATCCTTGACTGATTAAGTCCGGGGTCCCAGCCCCGGAGGTGTTAAGTCCGGGGTCCCAGCCCCGGAGGTGATTCAGTTGCCGGGCTCCGACGGCCTCGGAGCCCGGCAACAGCACAGGGGCGTAGCTCAACTGGCAGAGCGCTGGTCTCCAAAACCAGAGGTTGCGAGTTCGATCCCCGCCGCCCCTGCATGAGAGTGATGATGGGCGCGACGGACCGCCCCCGGATCGGAACATAACCACGGACGTCAGGAACAATGGCAGGCATTCAACACAATCAGACCGCGGCCGGGACGCTCTGGAGAGATCTCCTGAGCTTCGCCGTATACAAGCGGAATCAGGGCAAGGTGACCCGGCAGGTCACGTTTGCTGTGCTTGCCATCACACTTGCCACCGGCGTGTGGCGGCTCGCTCAACTGTTGCCTGCTTGGTTTGCCGGCGTCGATGGGTTTGCCGGTGTCCGTGATGCCGCGCTCGCCACGGGCGGTGCTGCTTATTCGCCCGACTTGGGCGTGCTCCGCTTTCTGGTGCCTGGTCTGCTGCTTGCCGCCGGGCTGTGGTTTCTGTTCCGACTTGTCAATTATCCGCCATTCGCCGACTTCCTTATCGCCGTGGAAACGGAGATGACGAAGGTGTCGTGGCCCTCGGTCGACGAGGTCATCCGCAGCTCGGCCGTGGTGATCTTCATGATCTTTGCGCTCGCGGCCATCCTCGCGGCCTACGATCTCTTCTGGTGGTTCGTGCTCCGAGCGATCCAGGGTCCGCGTTAAGTCCCAAAGGGGAATCCCGAAGGCAGTCCCAAGTCCATGAACGTTTCAAACCATCAGCACGACTCAGTCACGCCCGGCGACGAATCGGCAGCCATGGCTGCCGATCCGAATCGCCCTGCTACTGACGACCATGCCGCGACCGCCGGCGGCTCCGTTGGCCACGAAGAAGCCGACGGCGATGACGATGACGGCACGCCCGCTGAACTGGCTGACCCGTTCTCGGGCAGCGAGGATGCCAAGCCGGTCTCCAGTTCCAACGATGACGCCGATCAGCAGATCGTCGGAGACCGCCAGTGGTACATCCTGAAGGTGCAGAGCAATCGCGAGGACTCGATCCGCGAGACACTTCTACGGCGGATTCAGATGCAGGGCCTCGACAAATTTTTTGGCGAGGTGGTCGTGCCCAAGGAGCAGGTCACCGAGTTCAAGGGCGGCAAAAAGCGGGTGGTCTGGCGGAAACTGTATCCCGGATACATCCTAGTGAACATGCTGCTCAACGACGAGACCTGGTATCTCGTGAGGGAAACCGGCGGCATTGGCGACTTCACCGGCTCAGCGGGGCGACCCAGTCCGATGCTGCCGCAAGACGTGGCCAAACTCCTCAACAAGGCCGAGGTCAAGGCCGACGAGGCGCCGCGGCTCAAGATCGCCTTTAAGAAGGGCGACCGCGTGAAGATCAACGAAGGCACCTTCGAAAATTTCGAAGGCGAGGTCGAGCAGATCGACGAGGCGAACGGGCGGGTTACGGTGATGCTCAGCATCTTCGGCCGGTCCACGCCGGTGGACATTGAATATTGGCAAATCGAGTCGGTGTAGGGATCGGTAGCAACGAAAGGGCAGGAAGATGGCGAAGCAGATGGTTGGTCAGGCAAAGTTTCAGGTGCCCGGTGGGCAGGCGACACCGGCGCCCCCGGTCGGCACATCACTCGGCCGTTTCGGCATCAACCTCGGCCAGTTCGTATCGCAGTTCAACGACCGCACACGCGAGGCGGCAGGCATGCCGATCCCGGTGGTTGTCACGGTCTACAACGACCGGTCGTTCGAATTCATCACCAAGAGCCCGCCTGCAGCGGCGCTGCTGAAAAAAGCCGCAGGGCTTGCCAAGGGATCGGGCGTGCCCAATAAGGATAAAGTCGGGAAGGTCACCAAGGCCCAACTTGACGAGATTGTCCGCCTGAAAACTCCCGATCTCAATGCCCGAGACGGCGAATATGCCCGCCGTATGATCGAGGGTACTGCTCGCAGCATGGGCATCACTGTCGAGGGTTGAGCATTTCGTCTGCCGATGTATCGTTGTCGATCGTATTGTTTCCCACGTTTTCCAAGAGCACCTTCCAGGATTTTCGACGTGTCCCTCTCCAAGCGCATGCGGGCGATGCTCGCCCTGAAGCCGAAGACCGACGACCCAATCCCCCTGGCTGACGCCGTGGGCGTCATCAAGAGCTTTCCGCCAGCCAAGTTCGACCAGACCGTCGAGATCCACATGCGTCTTGGCATCGATCCCAAACAGGCTGATCAGATCATCCGCGGCTCGCTCGTGCTGCCCCACGGTATCGGCAAGGCGAAGCGAGTGGTCGTGTTTGCCAAGGGCAACCTGGCCGAAGATGCGAAGGCAGCCGGCGCCGAGGCGGTTGGCGGCGACGAACTTGCCAAGCGGATCAAGGAGGGTTGGACCGACTTCGACGTCTGCATCGCAGCTCCCGACATGATGGGTCTGGTCGGCCCGTTGGGGAAGGTGCTCGGCCCCAGAGGTCTGATGCCCAGCCCACGTGCGGGCACCGTCACGGCAGACATCGGCAAGACGGTCAGCGAATACAAGGCTGGCAAGGTTGAGTTTCGCAACGATCCGACGGGCATTGTTCATGCCGTCGTCGGCAAGGCGAGCTTTGATGCCTCGCAACTCGTTGCGAACATCCGCGCGTTCATCGACCACATCCAGGCCCTGCAGCCGTCGAGCGTACGAGGCCAGTTCGTCCGCAGCGTCTCGATTTCGGCCACCATGACACCCGGCGTCATGGTGGCTGCGTGACGCCTGCCGCCCGCCGCGGCGACAGCGTGCACGTGATTCCGATTGAAACAGCACCCCGGTAACACCCTTGGTAAGAGCGATTTCGACATGAGCAAACTCGTCAAAGACATGCTGGTGGACGACCTGAAAAAGCGGCTCAACAACGTGGGAGATGTGGTCGTTGTCAGCCTCGGCAGGCTCGATGCCCAAAAAACGTCGCAGCTGCGCAATACGCTGCGGAAGAAGAAGATTCAGCTTCAACTGATCAAGAACAGCCTGGCACGCAGGGCCACGCTCGATACGCCTCTCGCACCGGCGTTCTCCACAACCGAAGGCATGCTGGCGATCGCCTGGGGTGGAGAAGATGTGGTCGATCTCGCCAAAGAACTTGACCGGCTCTCATCCGTCAAGGACTTTGAGGGACTCGAGTGCAAGGGTGGTGCTCTGGACGGCGCCCGCCTCGACGCTGGGGATATCAAGCGCGTCGCAAAGTGGCCGACCCGTTCGGAACAGCTCTCTATCCTCTCCGGCCAGATTTCTGGACTGGCGTCAACCCTTTCCGGCCAGATTCTGTCGGTGGGAGGCACAATCGCCGGGCAGATTTCGTCTCGCGTGGAGGATCTGGAGAAGGCTTCTGGCGGTGAGGCTCCGGCAGCTTGAGCGGTCTTGATGTGGGTGGCCTCAATTTCCACGGTCTAAGCCGTGAATTTTGGGGTGGCCTTCACTCACGCAAAGTTCATGGTATGACATTGGGTTCCCCTGCGGGCGTTTCGGGTACGGCCCCGACCACCAATCAATTCGCAACACACCTGACCGGTCGTGCCGATCGACCGTCAATTTTTCGAAGAACTGTTTTTCGACAGAAAGGGATCTTGAGCGATGGCAACGGCTGAAGCAACGCGTGAATTCACGAAGGACACCAAGGATCTTGGCGACAAGATCGTCGGCTTGACTCTGAAGGCTGCTAAGGAACTGTCGGACTACCTCGACGAGGTTCATGGCATCAAGCCCGCCGCTGGTGGCGCGGTGATGATGGCCGCTCCTGGTGCAGGTGGTGCCGGCGGTGCCGCCGAGGCGGCCGCCGAGAAGACCGAATTCGACGTCGTTCTCGATGCCTTTGGTGACAACAAGATCGGCGTCATCAAGGTCGTCCGCGCCGCGACTGGCCTGGGCCTGAAGGAAGCCAAGGATCTCGTCGAAGGCGCTCCAGCGAAGGTCAAGGAAGGCATTTCCAAGGCCGACGCAGAGAAGCTGAAGAAGGAACTCGAGGAATCGGGCGCCAAGGTTTCCATCAAGTAGAAACCGCAAAAAAAGCCATTGGCAGGCGGAGGCTTGGTCTTCCGCCTGCCAATTGGTATAGTATTTGCTGTTCAGTTGCTGCGCATTTCCTGCCTCCGCCACTCTGCCCTTCTCTGTCCTGTCGGTGCCGCTGCGTCCGATGGCCCCCGCTCGATAGCCATGCCTCCGGATCTGTTTGTCCGGAGGGTGGCTTGGTCGAACGGTGCGGGCGTCTGGCTGAGCCAGTGCCACCCTCAGTTTACACACAGTCTCAGACGCCCCGTTCAGGAGCCTTTCCTCTATGGCAACTCGCGCCGTCCGCCGTCTCCAGCCCACTGAGGTTCGTCACTTCGGCAGCCGCCGCGCCAGCCACTCAATTCCCGATCTCACCGAGATCCAGACTCGCTTCTACGATGCGTTTCTTCAGTACGACGTGCCGTCGAGCAAGCGGAAGGACCACGGCATCGAGGGCGTGCTCCGTGAGATTTTCCCGATCGAAAGCTATGACAAGACCGTCAAGATCGAGTACCTGCGGTACGAGCTCGGAAAGCCGCGGTACGATCCAGACGAATGCCGACAACTTCGACTGACCTACGGTCGCCCGCTCCGCGTCACGCTTCGTCTCACTCGCGAGCAGCCGATCGAGGAAGAGGTCTACCTCGGCGACATTCCGATCATGCTCGGCGGTGGTGAGTTCATCATCAACGGTGCCGAGCGGGTCGTTGTCAGTCAGTTGCATCGCTCCCCTGGCATCGACTTCGTTGCCGACACCGAGTCAAGCGATCGCAAGACATACAACTGCCGAATTATCCCGGAGCGTGGCAGCTGGATCGAACTCAACGTTTCCAAGAAAGACACCCTCCAGGTACGCATCGATCAGAGCGGCAAGTTTTCCGCGCTCACGCTGCTGCGGGCCATGGACCCGAAGTTCAGCCGCGACTCCGAGATTCTCAAGCTCTTCTACAAGACTTCGGTGGAGAAGGTCGTTGGTGGGCGGAGCGTGCCGAAGCTCGAGGGACGAATCGCCGTTGATGACATCGTCTATCCGAAGGGGAGCGAGCGGGCTGGTGAGATCATCGTCGATGCCGGCGTGAAGATCTCGCACGACATGGCCGAGTTGATCTGCACCTCCGGCCTGAAGGCTGTCGAAGTGATGCAGGAGCAGAAAGTTCCGCTCCTGATGAACAGCCTCAAGGAAGATTCCGACGAATCAAAGAAGCGGACCGCAGTCGCCCCCAGCCACGAAGACGCGCTGGTGCGGATCTATCAGCGGCTCCGACCGGGCAATCCGCCGGCTCTCGATAAGGCGCGGACGCTGTTCGACGAAAAGTTCAAGGATACCAACCGTTACCGTCTCGGCCGGGTTGGTCGCTTCCGCATCAATCGCAAACTCGGGCTTTCGGTGCCGGAGACAGAGATGACGCTGAGGCCGGATGATCTGATTGCTGCGATCAAGTACATGCTGCAACTCAGCGAAGGAGAGGGCGAGGTAGAAGTCGATGACATCGACCACCTCGGCAACCGCCGCCTTCGCACGATCGACGAACTCGCCAGCGACGAACTGCGGAAGGGCTTTCTCAAGCTCCGCCGCACGGTGCAGGAGAGGATGAGTCTCAAGGACGTGGCGGAAATGTCACCGCGGACGCTCATCAACCCGAAGAGCATTTCGGCTGCGATCGAATACTTCTTCGGCCGGGGTGAGCTTTCGCAGGTGGTTGACCAGACGAACCCGCTCTCGATGCTCACGCACGAGCGACGCCTCTCCGCGCTCGGCCCGGGCGGTCTCAACCGAAAGCGAGCCGGCTTCGAAGTCCGCGACGTGCACATTTCGCACTACGGCCGCATCTGCCCCATCGAAACACCGGAAGGCACCAACATCGGCCTGATCTCGAGCCTGGCCATCTACTCCGGAGTCGATTCGTACGGCTTCCTTGTCACTCCGTACCGCAAGGTTTCGAAGTGCAAGTTGACCGACGACGTGGTCTGGCTCCGCGCCGACGAGGAGCATGACGCCCATCTTGCGCCTGCCGATGCGACGGTGGTTGACGGCAAACTGGAGGGCGACACCATCATCGCCCGGTATCGCGGCGACTTCGTTCTCGTGCCCGCCGACGCCATCGAATATATCGACGTCGCGCCGAGCCAAATGGTGGGCGTGTCGGCCGGCCTCATTCCGTTTCTCGAGCACGACGACGCCAATCGCGCTTTGATGGGCTCCAACATGCAGCGGCAGGCCGTGCCGCTGCTGGTAACCGAGCCGCCGATCGTGGGCACGGGAATGGAGCGGGACGTGGCGGTCAATTCCGGTCTGATTGTGCGGGCAGCCAAGAAGGGCACTGTCTCCTACGTCGACGCCGAATCGATCGAGGTGACTCCGGCGTCCGGATCGGTGGACAGCTACAAGCTTCGGAAGTACGTCGGGCTCAACGAGCGGACGTGCCAAAACCAAAAGCCGATCGTGCAGCTCGGCCAGAAGGTGGACAAGGGCGATGTGCTGGCCGACGGCGCCGCTACCTACAAGGGCGAATTGGCCCTCGGTCGCAACGTGCTCGTCGGCTTCATGGCCTGGGACGGCTTCAACTTCGAAGACGCCATCATCATCAGCGAGGAACTGGTGGAAGACGATGTCTACACCTCGATCCACATCGAGGAGTATGACATCGAGATTCGCGACACGAAGCTTGGTCGCGAGGAATTCACTCGCGACATTCCCAATGTCGGAGAACGGGCCCTGCACAATCTCGACGAAAGCGGTATTGTTCGCATCGGCACCTATGTCAGGCCCGGCGACATTCTCGTCGGCAAGGTCTCGCCGAAGAGCAAAACCGAGCTGACTCCTGAAGAGAAGCTTCTGCACGCCATCTTCGGCCGTGCTGGCGAGGACGTGAAGAACGATTCGCTGGAGGTGCCATCCGGTGTCGAAGGCATCGTGATCGCGGCCGAGAAATTCTCCCGGCGGATGAGCCTCTCCGAAGAGGAACGCCGCGAGTTCGAGAAACAGCTCAAGGAAGCGGAGAACATCGGCAATGCGGAGATCGCCGAGGTGTTTGCTGCGATGGTCGCGGAGCTGGAGAAGGTGCTCCAGAAGCCGCTGACGGCTGCCGATGGAAGCCCGCTGGTGCGAAATCAGGATCACAAGGTTGTGGCCGAGCGTGCAGCCGCATTCAAGCTCGACGACCTCGACATCCGCTCCCCTCAACGGAAGACCGAGGTCGAGAAGGTCGTCAAGACGATGTGGCCGGCTGTCGATGCCGCGGTCGACGCCCGCGATCGCCGTCTCAACAGCATGAAGCGCGGCGATGAACTACGGCCGGGTGTGCTGCAGATGGTGAAGGTCTACGTTGCTGCGCGCCGCGTGATTTCGGTCGGCGACAAGATGGCCGGCCGTCACGGCAACAAGGGTGTGATTGCCAAGATTCTGCCAAAGGAGGACATGCCCTTCCTGGCTGACGGCACTCCGGTACAGATCCTGCTCAACCCCCTCGGCGTTCCCAGCCGCATGAACGTGGGGCAGATTCTGGAGACGCATCTGGGGTGGGCGGGCATGAAGCTCGGTTTTCAGGCCATCACGCCAGTGTTCGACGGCGCCAGCGAGGAAGACATCAACGACGTGTTGGATACGGCCGGCCTGCCGCGGCACGGCAAGGCTCAACTCTATGACGGTCGCACAGGCGAAAAGATGGAGCAGGAGACAACCGTCGGCTACATCTACATGCTCAAGCTCCACCACCTCGTTGATGACAAGGTGCATGCCCGGTCGACGGGCCCCTACTCGCTCATCACCCAGCAACCCCTGGGCGGCAAGGCCCGGTTCGGCGGTCAGCGATTTGGCGAGATGGAAGTCTGGGCCTTGGAGGCTTACGGTGCCGCCTACATCCTTCAGGAGCTCCTCACCGTCAAGAGCGACGACGTTGAGGGCCGCACCAAAATTTACGAGAGCATGGTAAAGGGCGAGAACACGCTCGAAGCGGGCACACCTGCCAGCTTTGACGTGCTCACCAATGAAATTCGTGGCCTGGCCCTCAACATGCAACTGGAAAAACGACGGGTGTAGCAGAGAACCACGTCATTCAAAGGCAGGACACCGCCGGGGCGGCAGAAGTCTCCTCGCGGTGGCAGCGGCGGCAAAAAGCTCATCGAGCTTTAGCCAACCCCGGCTTCCGGGATTCAACAGCAGACGATTGATCGCAAACGGTACTGAACAAGAGGAGCATCCACGTGAGCATCGGCGAATCCACCTACGATCGCGTCAATGACTATTCGGCCGTGAAAATCAGTCTGGCACGTCCGCACGACATTCGCAGCTGGTCGTTCGGCGAGGTGAAGAAGCCCGAGACAATCAATTACCGTACCTACCGTCCTGAGAAGGACGGCCTGATGTGCGAAAAGATCTTTGGACCCGAGAAGGACTGGGAGTGCTCCTGCGGCAAGTATCGCGGGATGAAGTACAAGGGGATGATCTGCGATCGTTGCGGCGTGAAGGTGACGCACAGCCGCGTCCGCCGAAAGCGCATGGGCCACATTGAGCTGGCAGCCCCGGTAGTCCACATCTGGTTCTTCAAGGCGATGCCCAGCCGCCTGGGTGCGCTGCTCGATATGAAGACCTCGAGCCTGGAGAAGGTGATCTACTTCCAGGACTACGTCGTGCTCGACCCCAAGGATACGCCGCTGAAGAAGCAGCAGCTTCTGACCGAGGAAGAGTTTCGCGAGGCCCGCAACACCTACGGCGAGACCGGCTTCGAGGCCGAGATGGGAGCCGAGGCTGTTCGCAAACTGCTCCTCTCGCTCGACCTCGTAACCCTCTCGAAGGACCTCCGCGTCGAGCTCGCTACGACCAACAGCAAGCAGAAGAAGAAAGATCTCGTCAATCGCCTCAAGATCGTCGAGGCGATTCGTGACAGCGAAAACAAGCCCGAATGGATCGTGCTCGACGTGATCCCTGTTATTCCGCCTGACCTGCGGCCGCTCGTGATGCTCGACTCGGGCAACTTCGCCACCAGCGATCTGAACGACCTCTACCGCCGTATCATCAATCGCAACAACCGCCTCAAAAAGCTCGTTGACTTAAACGCCCCCGAGGTGATCATTCGCAACGAGAAGCGGATGTTGCAGCAGTCGGTCGATGCGCTCTTCGACAACAATCGCTGCAAGCGGCCGGTACTGGCGTCGAGCAACCGCCCGCTCAAGAGCCTCACCGACATGATCAAGGGCAAGCAGGGCCGCTTCCGCGAGAACCTGCTCGGCAAACGCGTTGACTACTCCGCCCGGAGCGTGATCGTGGTGGGGCCCAACCTGAGGCTCCATCAGTGCGGCCTGCCGAAGAAGATCGCCCTGGAACTCTACCAACCGTTCATCATCCGGCGGCTCAAGGAACTCGGCCATGCCGACACCATCAAGAGCGCCAAGAAAATGCTTGAGCGCAAGGATGCCGAGGTGTGGGACATTCTCGAAGAGGTGATCCGCAACCATCCGGTGCTGCTGAATCGCGCCCCCACCCTCCATCGCATGGGCATTCAGGCCTTTGAGCCGATGCTGGTCGAGGGCAACGCGATCAAACTGCATCCGCTGGTCTGCAAGGGCTTCAACGCCGACTTCGACGGCGACCAGATGGCCGTGCATCTGCCGCTTTCCATCGAGGCACAGGTCGAGGCCCACACGCTGATGCTCTCGACCAACAACATCTTCAGCCCTGCCAACGGCGCCCCGATCATCAGCCCGTCCCAGGACGTGGTGATGGGTTGCTACTACCTCACGATGCTGCTGCTCGGCCGCAAGGGCGAGGGCATGGTCTTCAAGAATGTCGAGGAGGTGGAACTGGCACACTCGCTTGGGAAGGTCGATACCCATGCCAAGATTCGGGTTAAGCTGCCAGCCGGTCGTCGTCTGAAGACAGACGTCGAAGCGCTCGGCAAGCCCGGTGCCGTGATTGAGACGACCGTCGGCCGCGTGTTGTTCAATTCGATCCTGCCCGAAGGGATGCTCTTCTACAACATTCCGATGCGATCGAGCGAACTCGCCCGTGTCATCTCCGACTGCTACCAGGCGCTGGGCCGCCGCAAGACGATCGACCTGCTCGACAATATGAACCGTGTCGGCTTCAGTTGGAGCACGCGGAGCGGCCTCTCCTTCGCCACAGACGACCTGATCACGCCCGCCAACAAGGGGCGGATCATCGGGAGTGCGGAGAAGGACGTCTTGAAGATCATGAAGCTCTACCAGCGGGGCGTGATCACCGACGGCGAACGCTACAACCAGGTGCTTGACGCGTGGACGCACGCCCGCGAACAGATCACCAAGGAGATGATGGACGAACTCGAGCAGGACACCGACGCCCGAGATACGCGTTACGCCGGCTACGTGAACCCGATCTTCCTGATGGCGCACTCCGGTGCCCGAGGCGGCGTGGAGCAGATCCGGCAGCTCGCTGGCATGCGAGGCCTGATGGCAAAGCCGTCTGGCAAGATTATCGAAACGCCGATCAAGGCGAACTTCCGTGAAGGCCTCACCGTGCTCGAGTACTTCAGCTCCACGCACGGTGCCCGCAAGGGTCTCGCCGATACGGCACTCAAGACGGCCGACTCGGGATATCTCACCCGCAAGCTGGCCGACGTGGCGCAGAACGTGGTCGTGACCATGCACGACTGCGGCACCACGCAGGGCATCGACAAGACGATCATCTACCGCGGCGAGAAGGTCGAGGTCAATCTTGCCGACAGCATCCGCGGCCGTACCAGTCGTGCCAACATCGTGAATCCGATCACCGACGAGGTGGTCGTGCATGAAGACGAACTGATCACCCGCACGATGGCCCGGCAGATCGAGGAACTCGGGCTTGAAAAGATCCAGGTTCGCAGTGCCCTCACCTGCGAAGCGCCCCTAGGCGTCTGCCGTCTCTGCTATGGCATGGATCTCTCCACAGGCTCGATGGTGGAAGAGGGCATGGCTGTCGGCATCATCGCGGCCCAGAGCATCGGCGAACCCGGCACGCAGTTGACGATGCGAACGTTCCACATCGGCGGCGTCGGTCAACGTGCCATCGAGGAGAACGAGTACCGTTCCAAGCGGGCTGGAACCGTCAAGTTCACGCGTCTTCGCACGGTCCAGAACGAACAGGGTGAGCAGATCGTGCTCGCACGCAACGGTGAAATCGCCGTTGTTGACCCGAAGGGCCGCGAACTCGAGAAGTTTGAAATCCCGGCCGGTGCGATCCTGAAGGTCGCTGACAATGACGAGGTCAAGGCCGGAACGGTCCTCGTGCAGTGGGACCCACACTCGATCCCGATCCTGTCAGAGGTGGCTGGCAAGGTGCGGTATGAGGACGTCATCGAAGGCGAGACGCTCCGCGTTGAAAAGGATCCCAGCGGTCACTTGCGGCGAATGGTGATGGAGCACAAGGGCGTCTACCATCCGCAGGTCGTGCTGGAAGATGAGTCGGGCAAGATCCTCGACTTCTACTACCTGCCCGAAAAGGCCTATATCGAAGTTTCGCCGGGCGAGAAGGTGGCTGCTGGTCACGTTCTTGCCAAGACGCCTCGCGAGGCGTCGGGCACGCAGGACATCACGGGTGGTCTCCCCCGGGTCACCGAGATCTTCGAGGCTCGGAAGCCGAAGGATCCCGCCATCATGGCCGAGATCGACGGCAAGGTCGAACTGCTCGGCGAGAAGCGTCGCGGTAAGCGGACCATCGTTGTGAAGAACGAGAGCGGCGTCGAGCGCGAGCATCTTGTCACGCACGGCAAGCATCTTCGTGTGCACGCAGGTGACATCGTCAAGGCAGGCGAGGCGTTGGTCGATGGCCCACTGGTGCCGCACGACATTCTTCGCATCTCCGGCGAGGAGGAGGTGCAGCGGTATCTGGTGCGTGAGATTCAAAACGTCTATCGCAGCCAGCGGGTGGACATTGACGACAAGCACATCGAGATCATCGTGTCGCAGATGCTGCGGAAGGTGAAGATCGAGACGGTCGGCGACACCGACCTGCTTCCCGGCAGCGTGCTCGACAAGTTTGAATTCAAGCAGGCCAACGACAAGATCGCAGCCGGTCTGCGGATCACAGAGAAGGGCGACAGCGAGTTCACGGTGGGCAGCGTTGTTCCAAAGGAGGTGTTGAGCCAGACGAATGCCCAGATCGAGGCGCTGGGAGGCACTCCGGCCAAGGGCGCAAAGCCGAAGCCTGCGTCGGCGAGCACGCAGTTGCTGGGCATCACCAAGGCCAGCGTGCAGAGTTCCAGTTTCATCTCAGCTGCGAGTTTCCAGGAGACGACAAAGGTGCTCACCGAAGCGGCACTCGCCGGCAAGGTGGACAATCTCGTCGGCCTCAAGGAGAACGTTATCCTCGGCCACCTCATTCCTGCCGGCACGGGTTTCAACACCTTTCAGTCGGCTGAGGTCCGCGTGCGTCCCGAGGCGCTCGATGCCTTGCGGATTGATCGCGACAACGTGCTGACGCGGCAGTTTCCGTTGCTGGAGGCCGCCCCCCTCGGCGGAGACGTCCTGTCGGCGGGAGACGCTGCCGGCCAGACCGTCGGCGACAGCGGTTCGGACGCCCTGTAGGCCCCCTTCGTTTGTTGCAAACGCGGTAGCATGAAAGCGTTTTGACCGGCAAAAACTGCACGGCCAGTCTTTTGGGCGGTTGGCTGTTTTGATCCGGAAGGAACGCCGAAGTATCGTCGAACGCAGGAGCATGCCGGCTGTTGCCGCTGAGGCCGAGGCTGTGCTCCCACCGCCCCGCGGGAGCCTCCAGATGCTACGACCTTACTCCGTTCGCCTTGCCCGCCTGCCATGGATGGCGAGGCTGCTCGCCTGTCTCATGCTCGGCGCCTGCGCCACGCCCGTACTGGCCCAGCCCTACAATCCCTACGCCGACGGCCACGATCCGTTGCCTCCCGTTGCGGCGGACGGCACCCTCCACTGGGGCACTTTCTACAAGTCTGCCGCCATCCAAAAGAGCTACGAGCGGCTCTGGGGGCTCGGGGCCTGCCGCGGCACGAACAAAGCAATCACGGTGCCCGTCGAACGAAACAAAATGGTCATCGACAACCTTCCCGAGGAGTCGTTCACCGGCCGAGTTCGGGCGACGACAGGCTCGCTTGCTGGCGGCATGGTGGCCTTCACTCAAGGCGGTTCGGTCGATCCGTCCGCAGCCGTGCTGATCGCACAACTTCACCCGGCCGGCGTCACGCTGATGCAGGTTGGAGGCCGCGCATCAGCGGCGGCAATCAAGCCTGGCACGACGGTCCGTCTGCGGGCACTGGTGGATGACAAGGGCCGTGCTGCGGAGCCGATCCGCGCCATCGAAATCGTCACACCACCTCGCGACTTTACGCCCGATCCGGTTCGCGTCCGCACACTTACCACCGTCGTTGGCACGGTGGTGCAGGTTCGCAACAACACGCTTCAATTGAAAGTGGACGCGGGACGCATCCGCCGTCTCACCCTGCCCCTCGCCGACGACGCGGAGGTCATGATCGTCGATGCTGCGGAAGTTGAACTCATCGCGCCGGGAGACAAGGTGGAAATTACTGGTCGACGATGGAGCGGCGAGGGGGCCATGGGGGCCGGGACAGTCTTCACGTCTCGGATCATCGTCACCAAAGCGCCGCTGCAACCGTCGTTGCCCGCCCAGCCGGGTCCAGACCAGGTGGGACTCAAGAAAGCCTCTTGATCCAGGCCGCCTCCCAGCAACCCTTTCGTTGCCACCCTGCTGGAATCGGGGCACCCGAAACCGGTAGAGTGTCTCTGGCGGCGCCCTCGACACGGCGTCCGTCCGGCACCAGTGCCGTGCGGCGAGTGTCGCATCGTACGGATCGGTTCAGATGGCGGCATCGAAGAAATGGCTTGTGAGCGATGACCACCGCCTGCCCGTGGGGCAGATAGCGGCCCAAACGCTCCGCACACGCTTCGATGCCGTCTGGACGGAACTCCGGGCGTCCTGCACCATGCCGGACAATGCCGATCATGTCCATCAATTGCGGGTGGCGACGCGGCGCACGCTGGCCGCATTCGATGTCTTTCACGCCATACTCCCCGCCAAACGTCGCGACTGGTTCGAAAAGAGGCTCCGGCGACTGCGTCGCGCGGCCGGCGAGGCACGCGATCTCGACGTGCTCACCGCGCGTCTGGCAAGTAACAACGCGGTTCGGGCGCGATCCCGGCTGATCGCGATGCTTTCCAAACACCGGCACAGGTCACGCGCACCGATTCAGGAGCAGTTCGAAAAGCTCATTGAAGCAGACTGGACGTCACGGGTCGATCGACTTCTCGAGGATGTCTGCAGCCGGCGAAGTCGGCTCGGCTTTCGGACCTTTGCACGCCGGAGGTTCAAGCCGATGATCGCCTCGTTCTTCCAGCAGGCCGACCACACACTGCACGACCCGGATGAGATCCATTCGTTGCGAATCGAAGGCAAAAAGCTTCGCTACTCGCTGGAGATCTTCGCCTCGGTCTTTCCGACCCGCGCCCTCGCCCGATGCCAGGAGTCTCTCGAGCAACTCCAGAAGACGCTGGGAGAGTTCACCGATCATGCCTCGGCGGCCAACCGCTTCGAACGCTGGGCACGAACCGCCGAAGCAGGTCCCAATAACGACATGCTCGTCTCATTGTGTGACGATGAGAACAGGCAGGCCGCGATCGCCCGCAAGGCTTTTTCGAAGTGGTGGAGTCCTGTCCGCCGCCGGTCACTCCGCCGTCACTTCAAACGCACCCTGCGGCGTTCCGCATGAAACGACCTGCCCCCCGCGACACCCCCCCCTCCGACGCCACATTCTCGCGCCGCCTGCCTGCCGTGGCGGTGCAGATCGGAATCGGTCTGGCCGCAGCGGCGTTTGTGTGGGCAATCAGTTCGACCGTCCTCGACCGCGCCGACGGAAGGCCTCGGGCGGGCATCGGCGGGTTTCAGCCGACTGCAGCAGACTCGCAGTCGGCACCTCCTGAATCGCCGGCGGACATGGCCTGGATTCCTGGAGGCGAGTTCTCAATGGGCTGCGCCGACCCCCGCGGGCAGCCGTTTGGTGGCCCCGATCCGATGCGCGACGCGCGTCCGATTCATCCTGTGCGTGTCGATGGCTTTTGGATGGATCGCACGGAGGTGACAAACGACCGCTTTGCTGAGTTCGTTGCGGCGACAGGCTACGTCACGGTGGCGGAACGACCGCCCAGACAGGAGGATTTTCCTGATGCCCCCCCTGAAAACCTTGTTGCCGGCTCTCTTGTCTTTACACCTCCGTCAGACCCCGTCCCGCTGACCAATCATTACGTCTGGTGGAACTACGTGGTGGGGGCAGACTGGCGGCATCCCACCGGCCCTGCGAGTTCGATCGAGGGCCGTGGCAACGATCCCGTGGTACAGATCGCGTACGAAGATGCGACGGCCTTCGCGGCGTGGGCCGGCAAACGGCTCCCCACGGAAGCCGAGTGGGAATTCGCGTCCCGCGGCGGGCTCGCCGGCAACCTGTATCCCTGGGGCAATGCATTCCGACCCGGCGGCCGATTCATGGCCAACACCTGGCAGGGGCGGTTTCCACTGGAGAATACCGCCGACGACGGCTACGCCGCCGTGGCGCCGGTCGGATGTTTTCCGGCCAATGCCTACGGACTCCACGACATGTCGGGGAACGTCTGGGAGTGGTGTTCTGATTGGTATCGCCACGATGCGTATGCCACGGCCTTCGCCGCGGGCAAGCCCGAGCACAATCCGATCGGTCCGGCGGACAGCTTCGACCCCCAGGAACCACATGAAAAGAAACGCATCCTGCGTGGCGGTTCCTTTCTCTGCTCCGACCAATACTGCGCCCGCTACATCGTGGGCACCCGCGGTAAAGGCGAGCCCTCGAGCGGCTGCAACCACATCGGCTTCCGGTGCGTGAAGCCTCGGTAGTGCTGCGCCGCCGGGGACACGCGAAACATGGCATGCAGCCGGTCCTTCGCCATCCAAGCCCGCAGCGCAAGCAAGGGAATCCGCTTACCAGCGTTGCCAACCCTCGCTTGCGCTTCGGGCTTGTATGACACTCGGAAACATCCGTGAGGGGCTGCCCATGCCCCGAGAGCCGGCGTTGCTGACAAGCGCAGGCAGGATGCCGGAGCGGAGGCGATCTAGCTGGCGCAGTCAGCATCGAGTGAGTGAAGGCAGGATACGAAAGCGAACGTCCGGCGACGTGGCATGGGCAGCCCCTCACCGCTTCATCAGTTTCCGGAGGCCGGCGAGGGTCTGGGTGTTGGCAACGTCGCTGGCCTCGAGGCCGGCGCGGCGGGCCTGCAGCACGCCGCACCGCATCATGTCGAGGCCCCGCGTCGAATGCGCATCGGTGGAGATCACGATCTTGACGCCCGCTTTTTTCGCGGCGGCTGCGTGATGCTCGTTGAGGTCGAGCCGCCACGGGTTGGCATTGATCTCCAGAAACGTTCCCGTCCGCGCCGCGGCGTCGATCACCGCCTCGATATCGACGTCGTACGGTGGACGACGGTTGAGCAGCCGCCCGGTGGGATGGCCGATCACGCTCACGAATGGGTTCTCGATCGCCTCGATGATCCGGGCCGTGATCTGCTCGCGGGGCTGATTCTGCCCGTAATGCAGACTGGCGACCACCCAATCCGCCTTTCCCAAAACGTCATCGGGAAGGTCGAGCCCCCCCTTCTCCAGCATGTCAACCTCAATCCCCTTCAGCACCACGATTGGCGGGCTGCCTTCCTCGGCCACTGATTCCTCGGCCAGGGATTCATTGAGCCGATCGATATCGTCCCATTGTTTCAAGAGCCGACCTTTGTCGAGGCCTCGGGCCATCGTCACCCGCTGGCCGTGATCGGTAATTGCGATGTACTGGAGCCCGCGGGCGATCGCCGCACGGACCATCTCGGCAAGCGTGTCCTCGCCGTCGGTGGCAGTGGTGTGCATGTGGAGATCGCCGCACAGATCGGCCAACTCCACCAACACAGGCAGTGTGCCGCGTTCGGCCTCTCCGATTTCGTCACGACCCTCGCGAAGTTCTGGTGGCACCCATGGCAGCCCCACCGCACCGTAGACGTCCTGCTCGGTAGCACCGGCGACCAACGCTCTTTTGTTGGGCTTCTTGTCGCCCTCGGCTTCCGATCCAAGTGTATAGACGCCGTATTCGTTGATCGTCAGTCCCCGGTCGCGGGCCAACGATCGCAGCCGCACATTGTGCTCCTTCGAACCGGTGAAATACTGGAGCGCCGCCCCGAATGAGCCGTGTTCAACGACCCGCAGATCGATTTGCACGCCCCGTGGCCCGCGGACGCTCGTCTTTGTCTCCCCGCGGAGCAACACCGCCGACGTCTCGTTCCAGGCGTGCAGCCTGTCCATGACGGCGACGGAGTCGTCGCTGTCCACGACAAAATCGAGATCGCCCACCGTCTCCCGGCCCCGCCGCCAACTGCCTGCCCCTTCGATCCGCCGCACCTGCGGGCACCCGCGCATCCAGACAAGCACGTCCTGCACGATCACGTCGGCTTCCTGCCAGAGCAGCCGGGCATGCTCGGGGTCCTTGGCAAAGGCGATGTTTCCCAGAATCGCCGCCTGGGTTTTCGCCCCAAATCCTTTCACGCCCGCGACGTGTCCATCACGGCAGGCTTTTTCCAATGCATCAAGAGAGTCGATGCCCAGCTGTTCGACCAACAGCTTCACCTTCTTGGGGCCAAGCCCAGGCACCCGCATCAACTGAAACACCACCGCCGGCACCGCCTTTTGCAGGTCGGTCAGCAGCGGCAGCCCTCCCGTGTCCAGAAGCGTGCCGATCTTCTCCGCCAGGTCGCTGCCGACACCCTCGAGGTCGGTCAGGGAGCGGCTGGAATCGCCCCGAACGGTGGCCAGCGACTCGACCATGCCGTCGATGGTCCGGGCGGCGTTGCGGTATGCCCGAACGCGGAAGACATTGCCCCCCTGATACTCGAGCAGATCGGCGACCTGCTCGAACGTGGCTGCGATCTCGGCATTCGTCACGGCGTGCCTCTGGACGACGATCTCGGAACCCTCACCGTCGATGCGGGCGGCATCTCGCGGAGTCCTGACTCGTCATCGTATCAGGCCAGACGCTACTGCACGCGGCCGGGCAGCGCGGCCGTCGGGTAGCCCGTGGGCCGTGCCATCTGCGACGGATTCCATCCGGTGGTGGGCTGCCACGATGTGGTGTGCCCGGTCGGTTCGAGCAGTTTCGGGAATGCGCCCGTCGTAGGGCTGGGGCCCCCGCCAGGGAGAACCGGCATGCCATTGCTGCCGGTGGCGCTCGTGCCGCCCGTGCCGGTCCCGCTCATGGGGGCCAGCGACGGAGCCGGCGTGCCGATCGCGGGGGCCCGATACGGCTGCATCATTGGCGCGGTGATTCCCGGGCCAACGGGAGTGGTGGGTGCAGTCGAAGCTGCGGAGCCCGTTCCGCCCGCTGCCGGCGTCCGCTGGAGTTCGGGAATCGGCTTCAGCGACGGTGTCGGCGCGAGCATCGGCGGCGCGGTGGGCTGAGGCTGCACCGCCGCGGGTGCGGGTGCCGCGTACGTGCCGCTCTGTGGCACGACCGGCTGCTGGAAGGTCGGCTGCTGGTAGACAGGCTGTTGCATGCCCTGCTGCGGCACCATGGCAGGCGCCATCGCCGGGGCTGCGATGTTCTGCGGCTGTCCAGGCTGGATCATTTGCTGCGGCACATCGGCTCCGGCAGCGCCCCAGGCCTGCGGAGTCGTCTGGACGGTAGAAGCGAACGGACTCGACACCGCGCCTGCGGTGGTGGGCGTCATCATCGGCGCCGTTGCCGCTCCCGGCACGCCGTAGGCACCAGGCGCCGAGTATCCAGGCTGCATCTGCACATACTTGGTCGAGTACACGGCGCGGTACTGCGTCACCGGCACATTCACCGGCTGCTGCACGTACTGAGTGACCTGCTCCATGCATTCCCGCGGGCATCCGGTGCAGGGATCAATTTCACTCGACGGCTTGTAGCTGGTGACGGGCACGCACTGGTACTGCGTCCGGTAGGTGGTCTCGGGAACGTAGCTCACCTGCTGCACCGGCACGACGACTGGCGGCGGCGGTGCCGGGATCGGAGCCGCGACGGGCGCGAAGATCGGCGCAGGAACCGGCGCAGGGACGGGCGCCACCGCATACGCCGCAGGCGCCTTGCGGCAGCCCGCAAAAAGTTCCGAGAGGCAACACTGTGCCTCGCACGCAGACGGCATCATGCATGCCGTACTGCCTGCCAACAGCACAATGAAGAGGGGACGCCGGATTCTCATCTCACACTCCTGAAGCTCGGTGGGCAGACCAGCCGGTCACGCCGGCTCGATCACCATCTTCCCTAGCCTAGGTTGCGCTCTGGTGCGCCTGCGTAAGAAAAGCCGTCTGACAATTCATGAATTCCATCACGGCCGCCGTCAGAACCGTCATGGCCGTCAGGACCGGTGCCCGCGACCGCACGGACGCGGCACAGGCCCGCCTCGAACCGGTCATAGAGCGTATAGAGCGACTCGCGAAGATTACCGCCGTGGTCGGCAAATGCCGCATCGATGTCGGCCTCGCTGATCAGCGTCCCATGCCAATCCGGGTAATGCGGAAGGCTGCGGACAATGGCACGCAGCAGGCTCGCACTCGTGCCGCACCGCGTGAGTTCCGGCATGCCCAGTCCACGGTGCGACGTCACAAGCAGCCCACAGTCCGAGAGGCGGGCGGCCAGTCTCAACAGGATCCGGGTGGCAGGGCCAATGCATTCCCAACTGTCGATGCAAACCGTCGCACCAGCCACCGACTGGCAGATCACCCGCCAGGCTGCCAGCCCGTCCCGCCACGAACGCAGACGGATGCGCGGCGACTGACCACCACGGCATTCGATCGCCTCGGCGAGATGCGCCAGCAGCGTTGACTTGCCGGTGCCGTGAGGGCCGACGATGGCCGCCGTGCCTCCGAGATTCCGGAGCCGTTCAAGCAGTCCTTCGGCATCGACAGGCCGGCCTGCGTCATCGAGCGGCTCGATCCTTCCCGGCCGAGTGAATCGTGTTGAAAATGGATTCGACACCATGGCACGCTTCCGTCAGGCCCTCGATTCCGAAAGACGGACGGGTGGAATCCGCCCGAGGACGAAGACGTGCTCCGACACGAAGTCGCGGGAGCCGTCAAAGAACAGCCGTACCCGGACGCACCAGCGGACCTTGACGATCCGCCCCTCGTAGGAGAGCGGGCTCTGTGGCAAGGGCGTTGAGAATGCGCCGGTCGACAATGCCGGCGGCATCATTGCACGGTCCGTGATCCGCTGGAAGAAATGCACCCCGAGATCCTCCTCGCCCTTTCCCTCGGTGTACCACAGGACGGAGTGCTCGATCGCACGGATACGTTCTCCATCGCATCCCTCGATGCGGTACCGGACGGCGACCTGATCACGGGGCTCATGCTGACGATGTGGCCTGTCAAACTGCACCTCGACTCTCGGCATGGCCGGACCACGGTCGGCTGCGGTGTTCATCGTGTCACCTCGGTCGATCGCAACGCATCGCGGGACGCCGGCGGTCGAGGCGGTGGCACAGGCAACTCGGCGCTGGGCGGAAACACGACGACCGGGAAAATTCGGGAAAACACCGGCCAGCGTTCAGGCGTGCCGCGCACGACGAGCCGCCATCGGACGGCGTTATGGGCTGATGTGAAGGAATGCATGGCGTTCTCGGGAACCTCGACCACCGCCCGCGCCTCGAACCGGGAATGGGGCTCTGCGCTGACATCATGAAAATCTGCCACCAGCTGTTTCCAGACCACCACGTGCTCCGTGCGGGTGTCGGTTCCCTGCCGGAACGTTGCCTGTTCCTCCAATTCGAGCGACAGGGTGAGTGATCGAATCGTACCCGTGCCCCCCTGTGCAAGGAGAACGTCATACCGCCGACCGGGGAGCATCGGATGATCCGAAATTTCGAGTTGCGTCGGACCAACAGCCGTCGCGAAAACGAGACTCCTTGCAAACAGGACGCCGCCGCCGATGCCAACGCCCAGAAACGGCACCAGAAGAGCAAACAGCCACCAGTCAATCCTGCCCCCCAACAGGTCCAAACCGGCCCCCACGGCGAGCACGACGACGACGGCATTCCAGAGCACGGCGAACAATCCAAAGCCCACCATCGTCCAACTCTCAGGGCTTTCGATCGGCAGCCGATACCGCAGGATCGTCCCCGGTGAATTGACCAGATCGTCCCACACGGGAACGGCTGGATAGCCGGGAGCTGCCTGTGCCGGCTGGGCCAGCGGATCGAGCAGTTCGGAAAGTCCGACGGACGCAGCCCGGTGTTCCTCCGACTTGCCCCAGGCACGCAGGCCGCGGACCAGGCCCGTTCCACCGATGAGAACGAGGGCGCCCGGCAGCAGGAGTGACAGCAGCCAGAGCCACCAGCTATAGCCGCGCTGCAGCACCACTGTCTCGGGTGCCGATGGGTCATACCAGCACGCTGTCTCTTCACCGAGCTTCCATTCAGCGAGACGACGCAACGCCGCCTCACGGTCAGGGGTGTTGTCGGCGGACGGGCCGTGGCTCCACGATTCACGCAAGGTCCCGTCGGTCAGATACCGAACGCGGAGACAGGGTCGCCAACTCGTGGTCACCGTGCCGGGAGGATCGGCAACGGTCGTTCGCGCCAATCCCTTGGCGAGGATCATGCCTTTGCTTTCGCGAAACTCGTGGTTGATCCGCCACTCCGGAGCAGCCACGCCAGACACGAGGATCGCGCCGAAACAGAGGCCGGCCACCAGCAGCGTCCCGTGGAACAGACCGTCGCCAAAGACTCCCCAGTCCCGGGAGCCAGTCCGCCGATGGCCGCGTTTTTTTGCAAAAAATCGCGGCAGCCTCACGATCGATCTCCTGCGGGCCGACATGTCTCTGTCCATGCAACGTCACCCGCGGTACATCTCCGCGCACCCGACGCTGCCCGCCTCCGAACCGTTCTCGTCAGGCCTGACTGCAGCTTTCTTCACGTGTCTCGTGGCTCCCGGCGACGCTGCCGACCATGCCGCGTAGCGACCGTGGCCCGGTGGAGCCGGCCGGCGACGCGGGGCTGGTGCGATAAAAACCGATTTTCTCGAGCGCGCGATAGACCTCTTCCAGCGTTTTCTCACCGAAGTTGGAAATCGAAAGAAGGTCGGCCCGGGTGCAGTTGAGCAGGTCGTGCACCGTGAAGATGCCTTTTTCCTCGAGGCAGTTGGTGGTGCGGACAGACAGTCCGATCTCAGCCGTGCTCATTTCGAGTTTCTCGGCCATTTCGTCCGACTGTGTCAGGTTCTTATAAGGAATGCGGGGCATGGGGTCCCTCCCGTGCGACATGAATTCTGCGGTCCACCGGGCGAATGTGCCCGTGACCGGTAAGCACTGAATATAATCCAAATGCTCGGAATCCGGCTACCTGTGGACCGCACGAAGCGCCACGCCGTCGCCGGGGCACACGGCCCCGCCACCCCCCCGAAACTCCCGTGCCCGCCCATCCTTCAGTTCTGCCTCTGGACTCGCTCAACCCGTCGCAACGGCTTGCCGCCACGCATGTCGAGGGACCGCTGCTCGTGCTAGCAGGGCCTGGGAGCGGCAAGACACGCGTCGTGACACATCGGATCGCGCACCTGATCTTCGCCGGTGTCCCGGCCGAGCAGATCGTGGCGCTGTCGTTCACGAACAAGGCCGCAGACGAGATGCGTCGCCGTGTGTCGGAACTCGTCGGACCGCAGCCGGTCGAGATGGGAACATTTCACCGGTTTGCCGCCCGTCTCCTCCGCCGACACGCCCGGCTCGTCGGCCTCACGAGCGACTACTCGATCCTCGACCCCGACGACGCCGGCTCGTTGCTCAAGCGGGCCGCCAAGAAACTCGGACTGTCGCTCACCCACACGCCGATCGATCGTGTGGCAGGGGTGATCAGCCGGGCCAAGAACGATCTCCTCTCGCCCGATTCGTTCGAGCCCCGCTGGGGCCGTCCGGTGGATGAGGTAGCCCAACGGGTTTGGCCCGTATACCAGCAGATGCTCCTCGCGGCGAACTCGGTCGATTTCGACGATCTGCTCGTGCACGTGGCCCGCATGCTGATGGACAATGCCGACCTGCGGCACATGCTCGACGCCCGGCACCGCTGGATTCTGGTTGACGAATACCAGGACACCAACGCGGTGCAATATTGCATCGTGCGTGGACTCTCGATCGATCATCCAAACCTCGCGGTGACAGGCGACCCCGATCAGGCGATCTACGGCTGGCGGGGGGCGAGCATCCGCAACATCCTGGAATTCGAACGCGACTACCCCGCAGCCACGGTCGTCAAGCTCGAACACAATTATCGGAGCACCTCCAATATTCTCGGCACCGCCGACCGGCTGATCGCCCACAACAGCCGTCGGAAACCGAAGCGATTGATCACAGACGCTCCCCCGGGCCAGCCGGTTCGGATCGTGCTCGATGCATCCAGCCACGACGAGGCTGATCGCATCGCGGATGAGATCGCCATCGCCCTGGCGGGCGGCTCGCGCACGCCCAGGGACTACGCCATCCTGTTTCGCACGAACGCCCTGTCGCGGTCGCTCGAGGTGGCATTACGTGGTCGCGGCGTACCCTACGCGCTCGTGCGCGGACTCGAGTTCTTCAAACGTCGCGAGATCCGCGATGTGGTCGCATGGCTGCGTCTCCTCAAGAATCCCCGCGACGACGAGGCGCTGCTGCGAGTAGTAAACGTGCCGCCGCGCGGGATCGGCAAACAATCGCTCGACAGGTTGCTATCGTGGGCCGGTGACCACCGGGCCAGCCTCCTGGAGGCGGCCGCCGTGGCAGCCTCCATTCAAGGCATCTCGAAGCGGTCCGCCACGGCGCTGGTTCAGTTTGGACGGCTCCACGGCGAGCTGGCCGAACTGGCCGGGGGGGCGGCGAGCAGCGTGGCCGCCTTGCTCGATGCGGTGCTCGACAAGACGGGCTATCGCATGATGCTCGCGGCGGATGGGGGAGACGAGGGCGGAGAGGATCGTCTGGCCAACGTCGAGGAACTCGTGACTGCAGCCCGGCAGTGCGACGAGTCATTTCAGCCCGTGGTTCCCGGCGACGACGCCCTGGGGGCGTTCCTGGAATCGACGGCCCTGGTGGCTGACACCGATGCCTGGGATGCGCAGGAAAACCGCGTCTCGCTGATGACGTTCCATGCCGCCAAGGGACTGGAATTCCCCGTGGTCTACCTGGTGGCGATGGAAGACGGCATCCTGCCCCACGAGCGGAGCCTCGATCATCCAGATCAGTTGGAGGAGGAACGGAGGCTGGTGTTCGTGGGCATCACGCGGGGCCGTGAGGAGGTCCACGCCAGTGCCTCCCGCATGCGTGATTACCGCGGCACCCGCCGTATCTCGGCTCCGAGCCTGTTTCTCACCGAAATGACCGGCACCGAGACGGTGGTCACCGGTGCCGAGGCCCCGACGTTGGGCGTTCCGTGGGCCGGCCCCGGCCGGGAGCGGAGCGACGAGTATGCACAGGTCGCCGGGGATGACGAACCCGACGCCGACTCAGCCGGATTGCCGGTCCGCGGCCCCACGACGCTTCGGGCGGATGGCCTCGTGCTGGAACTGGAAGACTCGGATGCGTCGGCAGGGATCGAAATGCGGCCACGACCGCGGCAGAAGGACGCGGCAACCCGCCGACGTGGCCTCGATGCGGCGATCGGGCGAGCGTCCGACCTCGCAAGCCGATTGGGTGGCCTGCCGCCGGTCAAGCGAACCTACGAGGTCGGACAGCGGGTACGGCACGCCGAGTACGGCGAGGGCAGCATCACGGGAATCAGCGGCACCGGCCCCCGCGCCGTCGGCATCGTGATCTTCGACGGCCCGGCCGGCACACGAAAATTCATCCTCGGCCACGGCGCTTTGGAGTAAGTGGCTGTGTTCACGCGAAACATGGCATCGTGTCGCCCTGACGGGCGGATGCCCGTCCTTAGCCAGTCGCTTGGCAAACGCAGTTTGCTGGTTCTGCGCTTCGCATCCTGCGAAGCAGTCTTGGGGGGAGCCCGCCCGGCCTATCGCCGTCCGCCATGCTCACGCCACCAGGCGACCGTGGCGGCGAGGCCGGCGTCGAAGTCCTGCTTCGGTTCCCACCCCAGCAGCCGGCGGGCGCGTGAGATGTCGAGGCCGCGGCGAGGCTGCCCGTCGGGCTTCGTGGTGTCCCATTCGATCCGGCCCTCGAAATTGCAGGCCTTGGCAATCCGGGCAACGAGATCGCGGATCGGAATCTCGTCACCCCCTCCAAGATTGATCGGCACCGGTTCGTCCATCACCTCGGCCGCACGCACGATGCCCTCTGCGGCATCGTCAACGTAAAGAAATTCCCGGGTTGCCGCGCCGCTTCCCCAGCAGACAATCTGAGGCTCTCCAGCCAGCCTGGCCTCCTCGCACTTGCGAACAAGCGCAGGGATGACGTGGCTCGATTGGGGATCGAAGTTGTCACCGGGGCCGTACAGATTCACCGGCACGAGCACGGCGCTCTTCAAGCCATACTCGCGGCCGTACCCGTCGAGCATCACGAAGACCGCCTTCTTGGCAATGCCGTAGGGGGCATTTGTTTCCTCCGGGTACCCATTCCAGATGTTCTCTTCGCGAAAGGGAATCGGAGAGTGCTTGGGGTAGGCGCAGACTGTGCCCGTATGCACAAACTTCTCGAGCCCCCGCCGCCGGGCGTACTCGACCAGATGCAATCCCATCGCCATGTTCGCGTAGAAGAATCGGCCAGGGTGCTCCATGTTGGCGCCGATGCCTCCCACCTCCGCCGCGAGATGCAGCACGACGTCAGGCCGGGCGGTTTCGTAGAGCCGTTCCACGTGCGATTCGACCGTGAGATCAAACTCCCGGCGGCGCGGCACGATGATCTGCTCGTCCGCCACGCCCCGCTGGCGGAGCACGCGGAGCACGGCCTGCCCCAGAAAGCCTGCGCCGCCTGTCACGACGATCCGTTTTTTCGCAAGGTCTGTCACGGTGGGCTGTTCCTCACGACGCTCCAGGCCGTCAGCGGTTGGGGACGGTGCATTCATGCCCGGCGGCGACGAGCACCTGTTCCTTGCGGGCAAGTTCGAGATCGGCGTCCACCATACGAACGACCAGCTCGTCGAACGAACACCGTGGCTTCCAGCCGAGCTTCTCCCGGGCCTTCATCGAGGAACCGAGAAGAAGATCGACTTCTGCCGGCCGAAAATACCGCGGATCGATCTCCACGAAGTCACGGTAGTCCAAGCCCACGCGACTGAAGGCCTTGTCGCAGAATTCGCGAACTGAGTGCGTCTCGTCTGTGGCGATCACATAGTCGTCAGGCTCATCCTGCTGCAGCATGAGCCACATCGCCTCGACATAATCGCCGGCGAAGCCCCAGTCACGCTGCGCGTCGAGGTTGCCCAGGTAGAGTTTCTGCTGCATGCCCAGCTTGATGCGGGTGGCGGCTCGAGTAATTTTGCGGGTCACAAATGTCTCGCCACGCCGCGGGCTTTCGTGGTTGAAGAGGATGCCGCACGAGGCATGCAGCCCGTAGCTCTCCCGATAGTTGACGGTGATCCAATGGGCATAGAGTTTCGCCACGCCGTACGGCGAACGCGGATAGAACGGCGTCGTCTCGCGCTGTGGTGTTTCCACGACCTTGCCATACATCTCGGAACTCGATGCCTGGTAGAACCGAATCGTGCAACCGACCGCGTCCTGGAAGTCGCGAATCGCCTCCAGCAGCCGGAGCGTGCCCACGGCAGTGACATCCGCCGTGTAGGTCGGCTGGTCGAAGCTCACGCGGACATGGCTCTGCGCTGCGAGGTTGTAGACCTCCGCCGGCTGAATCTCACGGATGAGGCGGGCCAGGCCGTTGCCGTCGGCCATGTCACCATGATGCAAGACCAGCGGCCGATGCACGTCGTGGATGTCGCGGTAGAGATGCTCGATCCGCTGCGTGCCGAACGTGCTCGACCGGCGTACGAGACCGTGCACCTCGTAGCCTTTGTCAAGCAGCAGTTCAGCCAAATAAGAGCCGTCCTGCCCGGTGATGCCGGTAACCAGTGCGCGTCGTGTACTCGAGGACATGCGGAATCCAGTCTTGATGCTCGGGAGACGTCCGCTGGCGACAACGCGATCGACAATACACTCGCACCAGCCGTTTACAAGGTGCCTTGGCCGGTCTGCGTCTGCTCCCGCAGAGCGGCATCGAAATTCGCCAGCGTCGCCCCCATGAAATCAACGCACACCTTCGATCCGACACCAGGTGGCAGCGGCGTTTCGTCGATGATCACATAGAGCTTGTAGACAGCCTTGGCAGCAGCCAATTCGATGCGGGCGATCTGCGGAGCGATCCA
Source organism: Candidatus Kuenenia stuttgartensis (assembly GCA_945877135.1). Taxonomy (GTDB): domain Bacteria; phylum Planctomycetota; class Planctomycetia; order Pirellulales; family UBA1268; genus CAMCQY01. The sequence continues at coordinate 15,509 of CAMCQY010000013.1, read as the reverse complement.
GCGCCCATCCACACCGTAGGTCCAGAATACCCGGAGCGTCTGCCCCGACTTGCGAAACGTGCCTGTGAACACTTCGGCGGTACGTTCGTCGGCGAGGGGAACGGTCATCCTGTGCTCAGTCTCGGCGATCTCGAAGCCGGCCCCCGGATAGCAGCGGTCGGGCGTGTGGCCCGAGGCATCATGGGGTGTGGCACAGACCACAAACGCCGACAGCCTGGCCTTCGATTTTGCATTGGAGTAGGCACGGGAAATGTGCCCCACGGCGCCCGCTCGCTCCAACTCCTCGGGATTGGATTCCAGTTCCTCCACGGCCTCCCAGTCGCCGACCTTTTTGGGAAACAGCTTCTCCAAACGCTCCGCAGACTGCTGCAGTTCCGCTGCCACGTTTCGTCCGGTCCAGCGATCCGTCATCCGCCCCTGCAGATAGGTCGCGCCGATGACCACCGCGGCGGCGGCGATCGCTGTTACCATGCCACTGGATGCTCTCATACGATGCGCCTCGATGTCATTGTGCGATAGGCCGCGTCGATCCGGATGATTCGAATCCTCACGCCGGCACCGGCAGAGCCGACCGTCGCCGCGATGGGGCAGCGGCGCCGCCGTGCACGATCACGCCCAACAACCGCCCGCCGACCGACCGCAGCCGCTCGACGGCATCAGCCACCTGCGGCACGCGACTGACGTTCAGCATGGTGGACAGGATCACGGCATCGCTCTGCTGGCCCAGCAGCAGCGGATCGGACACATCCAGCACGGGGCCAGCGTCGATCACGACATGATCGAATGAATCGCGAAATCCCTTGATGATTCTCGCCAACTCCGGCCGCGATAACGCCGAGATCGCGGCATAGTCGCAGGCGCCGCCGGTCACGGCGAACAGGCCCTCGATGCTGGTGGGCTGAACGGCTTCGTCATTGCCAAGCTCACCGCGAAGCAGTTCCGGCAGTCCGGCACGCAACTCCAGCCCCAAGGCGAGGTGCGCTCCGGGGTGGCGGAGGTCACCGTCGAGAAGCAGGGTGCGTTTGCCGGCGCGGGCGAGACTCGCCGCAAGCTGGGCGGCACAGGTTGTCTTGCCCTCTCGCTCCACGGCGCTGGTGACGAGGATCACCTTCGGTGCCTCGCGGCCGGCCTGGGCAACGAGGGTCCGGATCGTGTCGCCGCGCTCGGCCATCACGGTTCCCGGATCCTGTCGCTTCCCCAGCCTCGAAGCCAGGGGGAACGTGCCGAGCACCCGCACGCCAACGCGTCGCGAGACATCGTCGGCCACGTTGACGTGGTCCCTCAGATACTCCCTCAACACGATCCCACCGCCCCCGAGCGTGACACCAGCCATCCCCGCGAGCATCGTGAGCGCGACACGAAACAGCCTGTCGTTCCCCTGGGGTACGCCCGCCGGTTCGACCAGAGTCACACGATTGGGCATGTTGAGGTCGATTGCCGAGCTTTCGAGTTCGATGCCGATCTGATCGGTCACCTTCTGCAGGTGTTCGAGTTCCACCTTTCTCGCGTCCATGTCCGCATTGGCCTTACCCAATTCGGTTACTTCCTTGGACAGCTTGTCGAATTCCTTCGACGTGTCTTCGAGGGTTTTGACGAGCATTTCCCGCCGTTTCTTGAGCACGACCGGCGTCTCCGACCGCCGGCCTATCTGGTCGATCATGAGCTGGGAAATGATCGCCGGGCGAAGCTGGCGCCGCCGGTTCTCGATACGCTCGGCCAACTCCTGCCCCTGCGCCCTCAGTCTCCGCACCGCTGGTTCACTGCCTGCACGGGAGCTCCGCTGCTCCTGGAAAGAGATCGCCTCCTCGATGCCAGCGAGTCGGTCATTCAACTCGGCGATCTGGGGATCTCGCGACAGCGTCGCCTCGATCATCTCCTCTGGCAGCGATTCCTCCGGCGAGATCTCACCACTCTCCCGAGCCTCGGCAATCCAGAGTTCAGCGTCGATGGCGGCGATGTCCCGCTGCGTGTGGACGAGCAGGCCCCGAAGGGTGCCCACGTGATCCATCAGCAGGCCGCGCTGGGTGGCGACCTCTGAGCTGTCCCGTGTGCCCAACGTCCGCGCCAGGTTGTTGAGAGTCTCGCGACGACTCCGCAACTCCGACATATTTTCCTTGAATTTTTTCTCGAGCGCATCGCGACGGCCCAGACGCTCGGTTCGCTCCTTGTTGACCACGTCATCGAGAAACGATGTTGTCACTGCGTTGAGAATCTTGGCGACGTCTTCCGCTTTCTTGCCCCGCAGCCTGACCTGCACGACCTCCGACTCCGGAGATGCGGAAACGATCAACCCTCGCGAGAGCCAGCCGATCGGATCGGCACCCGCCTCACGGAGCGTTTCCAGGTCCTCAATCCCCGGCTTTCGCAGAGCCGCCTGCAACACATACGGGCTCTTCATCAGCTGCAATTGAGTCTTTTTATACGATTCGTATTCGGCACTGTCGCGGCCGCGACTGAGCATGCCCCCCTTGTCCCGCACCCGAAGCCAGGCCACAGCCTCGTACCCCCGGGGCATAAAGATCCACGCCGGTACGGCTGTCATCAGCCCCAGAAGCAGTCCCAATGCCGCAGCTGGCAGCCAACACCGGCGAAACGCATGAACCAGACGGACATAATCGACTCCGACAGCCGCGTGCTCGCCTCCTGCCGGAGACGGGAGCAGCATCGGGCCCATCTGCGGCTGGAGCGGTGCAATCCCACCGTCCCTGCCGTCCCTGACAACGAGCCCGCCCGCCGACGGCCTCGCTGCGGCTGGGGCCTGTTGCTCGTCCACGAATGTGTTCGGATCACTCATTTGGTCCATTCGTCCGTGCTGAGGCACCACACCGCGGCGAGACCGTGGCATGGGCACCACGCCTCGCAACAACGCGGCCGCCGATCCCCATCGAGTCTACCCTGTGTTGTCGTTCCCATGGCGGGCAGCGTCACTCTTCCGCCCGGACATGAGCATCCCGGCCTGAAACACCTCCCCCGGCCGCAGACTGGCCACCGGGGCGATGGCGACCGCCCCCTTCAACCGTTGTTCGCGCCGTTGGTCCCAGCGGAACGAATGCCGTCAGCCCCTCGTGTTCCGGCACGAACAGCTTCGACAGCAGTTGTTGCAAAAAATAGAGCATTCCCAGGGCGAGTGGCATCATGAAGTAGCCTGCCCAGTCATGGAAGATTTTTTCCGCAATCGCCGGATCGATCGTATACATCACGCCGGTCAGGGTGATGCGAATCGCGTTGACGGCCAGCGCGATCGGAACCGCGCTGGCCAAGATCACCATGCTCTCGTACCACTCCAGATTGCCGAGCATGACGATCGCCACGGAGAGTGCGACGAAGATCGTGAGCATCCGCAGCCCACTGCAGGCATCAACAACGCCCAGGTGCATCTCGCCGACAACGATCTGGTTGCCTTCCCGGATGGCATCGATCCCGAGTGTCTGGATGGCGTAGGTGCTCACGATGGTGGCCATCGTCTGCAGCGGGCCCAGCAGATACCGCGTGGCTTCGTCTGGCAGGGGATACATGAAGATCAGGAAGAAGATCGGTGCCCACGCCCAGCGAAACATGCTCCAGCCACCCCCCAGCAACACAGCGCCCGCCACGGCCGGCACGAAGGTATACATGTCGATGGTGATGATTCGATAGCGGGCCACGAACAGCCGGAGGGCCAGACTCGCCACCAGCAACCCCAGGCCCGCGACCTGTGCCGAGATGCTCACCGGGGTCACCGGCTGCCGCCACCAGAACAGAATCGCCACCGAAAACAGGGGCACGATCCAGCCGTGGGAATACTGCGGGTTGTTCCAGGCCGCCTTCGCGCTCAGCAGACCTGGCCAGTAGCTGAACATCAACAGCGCGGTCAGAGCAGCCACCAGTATCATTGGACGCCGCTGCTCCAGGATCGCGAGATCCTCGACGAAGGCGCGGCCACGCAGCCTGATCGATTCCCAGAGCGAACCGTCGTCGGGGAACACTCGCTCCAGCCCCTGAACCGCAGCCGCGGCCGGCTGGGAAACGACTGGGCTCTTCGCAGGCAGAACGGGCACTGGCATAGTCACGGCCCAAACGTTTCAATGTGGACGGAAGACGTTATTTTATCCGAACCAGACGGCGGTTTCATGCGTCCGGCGGAGACGCGATCGAGGAAAGTGCTGAAACTGCGATTGCAACCCGCCTTGAACTACCGTCAGGAGTCCACCGCTGAACGCCTATTGGCCGTGACACCAACGATTCAGGTTGGCATGATCCGCCTGCCGGGTTGACGGCGACAGCCAGTCAGGTCGGCACAAGCCTCCCAGCCCCCCCAAGCCTTGAGCAGCATGGATCACGCTTCCGCCAGCGTTTCGCAGTCTCAGCCAGCCCGACGGCTGCCTGCATGGGTCACGCTGGCGCTGCGGGTGACGGCCACGGTCGCCCTGATGGCCGTCGTCCTCCGCGGGATCGAATGGCAGAAGCTTCTCGCACTGCTCGAACAGTGCGACTGGCGCTGGTGGCTCGCGGGATTCCTGGTCAACGTGCTCGTGCAGATGGTCGCCGCAGTCCGCTGGGCCGCGCTTGCCCGTCCGATCGGCTTCCCATTCCACACGCTCACCTTCGTATGGCGGTTTTTCGAAGGGCTGTTCTTCAACCTCTGCCTGCCTTCTTCGATCGGCGGTGACGTGGTCAAGGCCTATCGACTCGCCGACTCGACTCCCGGCCGGCTGCTGGCTGGCTGCACGGTGCTCGCCGACCGGCTCACGGGCTTGGCGGCACTTGGAGTGCTGGCAGGCACGGCATTGCTGGCAAAGGAGTGGAGCCTCGCCACCCCCGCCGCGCTGGCCGTCGGAGCGGTGTTCCTTGGGACGGCGCTGCTGGTGTTCTGGCTGGTGGTCGGTTCGCTCGATCGCGTTCTCGACCTGATCCCGGAGCAGCATGCCGCGCGGCACTTCATCGGCCAACTGTTGCCCTACACGATGCGTCCCAGCCTCATCATGCACGCAGTCGGCTGGAGCCTGCTTGTCCAGACGGGAGGTTCACTGGTCGTGGCGTTGATCGCCCGGGCATTGGGCGTGGCACTGCCGCTGTCGGTGTGGTTTGCAGTGGTGCCACTGGTGGCGTTGACCATGGTGGTGCCGGTTAGCATCAACGGCGTGGGCGTCCGCGAGGGTGGACTGGCATTCCTGCTCAAGCCCGTCGGCGTATCGACCGATGCCGCCGTGGCCATCGGCCTGCTCTGGTTTCTTGCCACGATCGTCACCGGACTGATCGGCGGCCTGCTGTTCCTGCTCGACCGCAGGCCAACGGCCATGCCGGCCGCCGCCACCACCCCCGGCCAGCCGGCCTAACGGCGGCGCGCCGCGGTGAGCAACACCCCGGCGATCGTCTTGGCATCGTCGATCCGGCCGTCGAGACACATGGCGATCGCCTCGTCCCACGTGACCACTCGGGTGCGGATCTGTTCGCCCGGTTCGAGCGACTGCGGCCCCGGGATCAGGCCGTCGGCCACGAACAGGTGCATCCGCTCCCGAAGGATTCCCGGCGACATCCACATCGCGCCTGCCGACACCATCCGACCGGCACGATAGCCGGTTTCCTCCGCGAGTTCCCGCCGCGCAGCCGCCTCCAGCGATTCAACCCGATCAAGCGTGCCGGCAGGAAGTTCCAGAAGAGTGCGGCCGACGGCCACGCGGACCACCTCCACGAGACAGATCGCGTGCTCCGACACCAGCGGCACGATCACCACACAGCCCGGATGCTGCACCACCTCGCGGTCGCGTCTGCTGCCATCCGTGCACGGCTCGGTCACCCGCACGACGCGGAACCGTCTCGTCTCCAGCAGCACCTTGCCGTCTTCCCGCGGAGCGTCGTCCGCGTCGCCAGTCTGCCGCGGCGGATCGTCGAGCCGCTGAACCGTTGCCGCCGTGTCGAGCGGCATGGCCACCAGGCGGGCTGCGGCCCCTCCCACCTCGAGCGGCCGTGCGGCATCGACCGCCTTTGCCTGGAGGAGGCCGAGACCAACACGGCGGCCGAGCAGCGGGGAGAAGCAAACCGATGTAAGCCGGCCGACGATCTCATCGCCACACCGCACGGCCATCGCGCCACTCTCTCCACGAGGGTGGTCTTGGCGACCGTCGCCATCGATGGCAACCGCGACGAACCGGCGATTGACGTGCCCCAGAGCGTCGATGCGTGCAACGGTCTCCTGGCCGAGGTAACAGCCCTTGGTGAACGAGATCGCCCGCTGGTCGCGGCCCAACTCCTGCGGCAACGTCTTCTCCAGCAGATCGACAGATTCAGGAACGCCAGCCTCGATGCGGGCGGTCTCCCACGCAGTCGGCACCGCCCGCGGCAGGCCCTGGGCATCGAGCCAGACCATCAGCCGCTCCTGGTCGGCCGCCGCCACCTGCAAGAGAAATCCCACCGGGCCGTACCAATCGATCCGCACGATCGCCACCGGCACGTCGCCGAGAAGGCCGCGGCCGTGTTGAAGCAGTGCCTCGGGCGGCCGCACGCTGGACCGCGCCGCCAACCATGCATCGGCCTGCGGGCCGGCGACGACGATGTGCCCAAACGAGTCCGATTCATCTTTCAGTTCGAGCCGCTCACGGATGTGATAGCGATCCAAGTGCTCACGCAGGCCGCCAGCCGGCCCCGTCGGCGCGTCGATCCAGACGCCGTCTTCGATCCGCAGGATGTTGGTCAACGCGAGCACCCATCCACGGGCGTCGGCGAAGAAGCCCTCCGTGCCAGTGCCCGGGGCCAACGGAGAGACCGCGGCCGTCGTGAAGTTGTCGATGAACCGCACGGCATCGGGCCCACGGGCAGTCAGCACCGACCGCCTGCCAAGGTCTCCCCAGGCGAGGCTGCGCCGGAGGGCGGCATACCCGCCGGGCACGGGGCCGGCCGTGTCAACCAGACCCGGCGGCAGGGCCTGATGAGTCTCGTGCGTCTCGTTGTGATGCATGGCTGATTGCTCTGTTTCTGGGTCTGGCTCGACGTCGGCGGCTGGAACTGAAACAGACTACCCCATGCCCCCCAGCTTTTTCTCAGAAACTTTTCCCGCTGCGCGAACGTTCCAAGGGGCTGCTGCGTATGGGAGAGCACCGCAACGATGGCTCACACACAGGCGGTCGGAACTGGAATCCGTGGGCGCACACCGCTCCAAGCTCATTTGCAGAGGGATAGAACCATGGCCACTGTTGATTGCCGGAACGGATACCGGAATGACTACGACGACGATGCCGACCACATGCTCGACGATCCGCTGGCCATCGCCGACACCGAACACTCCGACGTAGTTCGCGCCGCCGAGGAGGGCGGATATGCCGACCTGCCTGCCTCGCAGCACCGGCAGCGACGACTGCATCGTGTCGCCGACGTGCGAAGGCTCCAGGGGGTGACGTTGCGCAACGTCTCGCGGCGGCTCGGTGTGCCGCTGGCAGTAGTTCGCCGCCAAGAGCAGCCCGACTGCGACCTGCGGCTTTCCGACCTCATGCAATGGCAGGAGGTTTTGGAGGTACCGGTCGCTGAACTGCTCGTCGAGGGCGAGGGCCAGCTGTCAGGACCAGTGCTGCAGCGATCCCGCATGGTCAAACTGATGAAGACGGCCGCGGCGATCCGCGAACGCTCGCACGACACCACGACAGCCCGCATGGTGTCGATGTTGATCGAACAGATTCTGGAACTCATGCCTGAGCTTGCCGACGTGACGCCGTGGCATACCGTGGGGCAGCGGCGCACGCTCGATGATGTCGGCCGCGCCGCCCAGCGTACGGTTGCCGATGAGATATTCCGCCGGCCTCGTCTGGACTAACTGGACCGACTGGACTGGCTGGATCTCGACGGGGGCCCGATTTGTCAGGGGCGCGGGCCCCCCTGAGTCGTGCTGCCGGTGCGAACAAGCCCGCCTTGTTCGTACCGGCAGTGCTGTTTACGATTCAAGGAGAATTCCATTGCGGAACCAACCGGGCAATCATCCCTCACCAGGTCGCCAACCGTGTTTTCCTTACTGGGTGTCATCGGCATCGCGCTTGTGCTTTTTCTCGTCGTTGCCCTGACGGCAGGACTCATCTTGGGCAAGTGACGCCGCAGCCTTGCCACTGCTCCTGAAGCGGCCGGCTGCCCCGCGGAGCACTCCGGCGACGAGCAGGGAAAAGAAGCCTCCCAGCACGCCCACGAACAGCACCCACGCCACCACGGCCAGCCGGAAGTAATCCCGCAGCCAGACTCGCGCGGGGGGCTCGGCACTCTTCGGCACCTTTCGCTGCACAGGCCCCTCTCGGTCGGACTGCTGCCGCATGTCGCGACGAAAGGCATCCCAGTTCGATTGCGCCTCCGGTCGATCGAGCTGCTCGAGCCAGTCGGCGCGTACCCGCAACAGCATCACCGGAGGCACGATCAAGGCCGCCAGCCAGATGGCCACAACCACCCCGACCGCAATCGTCCGCAGGAATGCATCGCGGCGCACCATGCCATCCAACCTTTCCGACTGATCTCACACGACGATCGAACCACCACTGCCACCACCACGGCAACCACCATCGAGAAGCCCGGACTCCCCGCATACCGAAGCGAGCGTTTTGGCGCCTCCGAGGAGCCCGTGCACCATGCAGGTTGTTTCCGTCGAGGAACCGCCCTGCGAGCGGAGCGTATCCGGGGAGTCCGGGCGGCCCGCGGCACGACCGAATCTATCAGCACCCAGCTTTCCCGTCTTTCCAGGTGTGCAAAACGCTCTGGCACCGGCGGCGGTCAGCCGCTATCGTCCCGCCGTCCGTGCCCCCCAAGCCCCCAACGAAGTGATTCGGCCAGCCACCGATCCGTGACAGGAGCCTGCAGCGTGACTGTTCGTGCGTCCTCTTCATTGATTCCGTTGCTCGTGCTCGCAGTCGTTCTCGCGGCCCATCCTCGCGTGGCTTTTGCCCAGTCGGGCTGGCTGCCCACGGCATGGTTTTCCCAGGACACGGTCGATCCGAAGGCGATGTTCCCGCTGGCTGAGAGCGACGGTCCATGGATGGTCCTGGCGACGACCTTCCGCGGCGAGGGAGCCCGCGAAGATGCCCGCCAACTGGTGCAGGAACTCCGCGGCAGCCACAAACTCAAGGCCTACACCCACGAGAAGTCGTTCGACTTCACGGGCAACCAACGCGGACTGGGCCTCAATCCCGACGGCACACCGAAGAAGATGCGATATGCCAAAGCGGAACAGGTGACAGAGGTCGCCGTGCTGGTAGGAGACTTCGCCTCCTTCGACGACCCGCGCGGCCAGAAGATGCTCGCCAAGATCAAGAACCTCCAGCCCGAGTCGCTCGCCGGCGACAGCGGCAAAAGCCAGTCGTTCGCCGATTTCCGTCAGATGATGGGGCTCGACAAGAAGAGCGGCAAAGGCCCGATGCATCTTGCCTTCGTGATTCCGAATCCACTCCTGCCGGAAGACTTCTTCGCGCGGCAACAGGTGGACAAGTTTGTGCTCGAAATGAATGCCGACGTCACCAACAGTCTGCTCGACTGCCCGGGCCGCTACAGCGTGCGTGTGGCCACCTTCACCGGCAACGGCACCTTCGACCAGAAGGCCATCGAGCAGGGGGGCAAGGAGGTGGAATTTCAGGGGCGGCTGGTGGAGGCGGCCGAAAAGGCCCACCGTCTCACCGAAACACTTCGCCGTGGCGGCTGGCAGGCGTGGGAGTTCCACGATCGCGACTCGAGCATGGTCTGCGTCGGCAGCATCGAACAGCTGGCCGTGCAGCAGGCTGACGGCAAGATGGCGCCCCATCCCGAGATCATCCGGATCGTAAGGGCCCTCGGCCCCGATCCGGAGAAACTGGCGGCCGGCCAGATCATGCCGCGGAGCATCGACGGAGTGCTGCTCGACGTGCAGCCCAAGCCAATCGATGTGCCGCGTGTGCCGACCGGTCGCCGCTGAGAGCAGCCGTCGCAGCCCCCGCCTGACAGGCTCGTCTATGGACACCACCGCGACGCTCGTGCTCGGCACGACCAATGCCGGCAAACTCCGCGAACTCGCCGAACTGCTCACGCCGCTGGGCATTCCCTGCTGCTCGCTCGCCGGGCTCGACGCGGCGGTCGAGGTGGAGGAGACGGGCGACTCGTTCGCGGCCAACGCGGCCCTGAAGGCCTCGCAGCAGGCACTCGCCCTGGGCCGCTGGGTGCTCGCGGAAGACAGCGGCCTCGTGGTGGCTGCCCTCGGCGGTGCACCGGGCATCTTCTCGGCGCGGTTCTCCGGTGCCGGAGCCACCGACAGTCGCAACAACTCCCTGCTGCTCGAGCGGCTCGCCGCCCTGCCCGCAGCAGCACCGCGGTCGGCCCACTACGCCTGCCACGCCGCCCTTTCCGACCCCACCGGCACCATCGTGGCGGTGTCGAGCGGTATCTGCGGCGGCCTGATCGCCCACCACCCGGCGGGAGCCGGGGGCTTCGGCTACGACCCGTTGTTCATCGTGCCGGAATACCATCGCACCTTCGGTGAACTGTCGCCGGCCGTCAAGGCGCTGATCAGCCACCGAGCCCGAGCCATGCGGGCGATCATCCCGGCGATTGAACGGTCGCTGCATCCGCGCCGGCCGCCAGCCGGTGAGCGATAATCCGCAGCACGTCGGGTGTGCCGTCCATTCGCCCGGCCACACTTGCCAACGCCGGCGCATAGCTGCCGAGTTGATCGAGAAACCCACGCACCCGTGCGGGTGTCACCTCCTCGAGCAACGCGACATCACCGCATCCCATGGCGGCCAGAAACGAGCTGTTCATGAGCTGCTCCGAGTGGGCCCGCTCGGGCAGGACGAGCAGCGGCTTGCCCAAATGCAGGCTCTCGCCGATGAGCTGGTTTCCGGCCGCGCTCACCAGCGCCCGGCAGCCTGCGAGATCGTCAACAAACCGTTGTTCGTCGATCGCATGAAACGACACATTGCCCACGCTCTCGCGGGCCCCGAGCCCATACACCTTCACGGGCAGGCCGCATTCGGTGAGCGATTCCACCGCCGAAAAGGGCGTGTGCCGACGGAGGTAGCTGAGCAGAAACCCGCCATCATGCGGCACCGCGGCCGTGATCTCCCGGCGCAGCAGCGGCCCCACCTGCACGACATGCTCCCACCCGCGGCGGAGCGGTGGCCTGAAAAAGGCGGAGACCACGGTGTCGGTCGCCTCCACCACGTACATCCACACCGCGTGGCTCATGAACCAGGCGTTCCACTGGAGCGACCACGGCAGGGCATCGAGATCATAGGCCAGCAGAAAGTGCTGGTGATCGACACTCACCAGCGGGATCCCCTGCCGGCTGGCGGCCCGCGGCAGGGCCGGCTCGAAGTCGGTGATGGCGATGTTGGCGTTGAACAGTTCCAGTTCCCTCATCAGCCGATCGACGAGAGGGCCGAGCTGTCGGGCCTGGTAGTCGAGGCCGGCCGCGATCGACCGCATCACATCGAGCCGACCATCGGTGTATTGAAAGACGATTCCGGGAATCTCGACGACCCGCACCCGCGGGTGTCCTTCCCCGAATCGTTTCGAAAGCAGCTCCCAGGCATCGGCCGACGTAAACAGCAGAATGTCGTGGTCGCATTCGAGATGTTCGACGAGCGTGCAGATCCGGGTGGCGTGGCCGCGTCCTTCACCGCACAGGCTGATGGCGATCCTCGACATCGAACTTCCTTTGCATCGCTTGTTTTGGCCCCTCACCATACCCCGTGCTCGGGGCATGAGCCTATCTGGCTGTGGAAAAACCCGTCCGCGACCCGCCTGCCCGGTTTCTCCCGCCGGTTCCAGGATGGAAGACGACTTTTTGCCCGTGATTTCGGATTGAAGGACCGCCACGCGGCCGCTATCGTCCCCCATCCAAACGGAACATCAGCCGCCCGACAAGCACCCCCGCCACCCTCGGCTGGAACCGCCTGACGAGACACCATGAAGCTACGTTCCCTGCTGCTCGTGAGCTGCATGCTGGTTGTGCCGGCGCTGGCGATGTTTTCACACTGGATCCCGACGGAATTTCGGGCGGCAACCCGCCGAGGCTTTGCCGTAGCCACGAGTGGCGTGCTGGGAACACCCGCCGAGGCGGGAACTGTGCCGACCCCACCGACAACGCCGCCCACCGTGGGGGCTCCTTCCGCCTCACCAAGTCTTTTGCCGATCGCAGCACAGCCGGCCACCGCCATCGCGGAGCCGTCTACGCCACCCATGGTCGCCCAACTAGCCGACCGCACGCGGCAGGTCCGCGACCAACTGGCCCGCGATCAGCAAGCGATCGAGGCCCAGCTCAAGGCGGCCGGGGCGGTGTCGTTTGACTGCCAGCCGCTGCCCGGGCCCGAAGGGCTGTACAGCAGTTCGTGTCGGGTACCGGTGGACGCAACGGGACAGTTGCAGCGGGTTTTTCAGGCCACCGGCCATGACCCTGGTTCCGCCTCGGCTGCGCTTTTGGAGCAAGTGATGGGGTGGCGCCAGCGGGCGGTCACCCAATCGCCACCAGCGGCCACCGAAGGAATGGGCGATACAGGCTCACTGCCAGCCGATCGCCTCCGCTGACCATTTCTCCCCACCCCCTTTTTGGGTCGCGGCACGGCGTTCGGCCGCTTTTCGACATGCGACGCAAAACGCCCTGTGGTGGCCAGCTCGGCCAGAACGTTGGCCGCATCGGAAGGCATGGCCTCGTCCGCGGCTGGACCCCGCCGCATGGGCTCGAAAACCGTCGGGTTTCGCTCCGTTCCCGCTGGCGTCGCCGGAGAAGAACCGTCCCGCACACTTCGGATGAACAGACCGCCCCCGGCCTGCATCTCCGCTCCGACGAGCTTGCCCGACTGGAAGCGGCCCTCTTTCTCGCTCGCGAGCCGCTCTCGACCCGCCGACTGGCCAAGCTTGCCCGACTCAGCGACGGGACCCGGGCCCGCGTGCTGATTCGCGAACTCAAACGGCTGCAGGATGAGGCCGGGGCCGCGTTTCGAGTGGAACAGCTTGCCGGCGGTTTCCGGCTGCTGACGCGGGCATCGCTGGGCCCTTGGGTCCGCCGCCTGCTCGGCACCCCCCCCGAGACCCGTCTGTCGGCCGCGGCACTTGAGACCCTGGCGATCGTCGCCTACCGACAGCCGGTGACGCGGGCCGAAATCGAGGCCATTCGGGGCGTTGGCTGCGAGGACATGCTGAGGCAGCTGATGGAACGGGATTTTGTGGCCATCGGAGGCCGCACGGAGGACCTGGGCAGGCCCAATGTCTACGTGACCTCGCGGCGCTTTCTGCAGGCTTTCGGGCTGGCAAAGATCGAGGATCTGCCCCAAATCGAGACCTACGCCCCCGAACAGCCCGCCGATCCGCCGGACGGACCGTCGTTCTAGCTGGCGGGATGGTTCCGTGGGAGCGTGCGAAGGGTTTCAGGCCCCTCGGGACCAGCCTGTGGCCGCGGGCGGCCCGTGAATCGCAGAAACGGCCAAATGCCGATGACTTGCACACGGCGGAGCTTCGCGACACACTTTCGCGTCCCCTTCAGAAAAAACCAGATTCGAAGAGGGTGGCGAGCCGAGATTATTGGCCCGCGTTAAATTTTTTTGTTCAGCCTGTTGGATCATTTCGGACGATCGGGTACAGAAATGGCCAGTGATCGTTGGATGTGAGATCGAATCCGTTTAAATTTGGTTTGGTTGGGATGTGCTGTCTGTCTTCCGTTCCGTCCCTTTTGTTCAAACGTCGCCAAGCTCGCAGCGCCGCAGCCGTGACAATGAACAGACTTCAGGAGGTATTGCTGTGACGATTGCGACGAGTAGCCGAGGCCATCAAGAAGTGCTGGACGCTGACGTGTTTTCCTGGAGCGAACTCCCTGAGTTGCTCGCCGCTGAGGACTTGTTCGACGCTGCAACCGGGACGGGCCTCGACCGTCTCGCCATCATGGCGGCCAAGGACGAAGACGACGATGATGATGACGAAGAGTTTGAAGATGATGATGAGGACGAAGAGGATGACGATGAGGATGAGGACGACGAGGAACTCGAAGACGAGGACGATGAGTGGGAAGAGGTTGAAGACGAGGATGACGAAGAAGACGACGAGGACGATGCCGACGACGCCGACGAGGATGAGGAGGAAGAAGAGGACGACGAGGAAGAGGACGACGAAGACTGGGAAGACGACGACGAGGAATGGGAAGACGACGAAGAAGAGGATGAAGACGACGAAGACTGATCGTTCGTCGTCTTCACATCCCAAGCCGCAGCCCGGTTATGTTCACGATTTTCCTGATCGCGTCCCGAGCCATCATGTCGCCAGTCAGGGTTGCATGGCATCCATGGCATCCATGGCATCCATGACGATCCTCGTGACTCTCCCCCTGCGGTCAACATCCAGTGCAACACGGCTTCCAGCTGCTGCAAGCCGCAAAACCATATCCGCCTGATTCGTCACGGCGGTTCCATCGACGGCGAGTACGCGGTCGCCCATCATCAGGCCTCCCTGAGCAGCCGGGGATCCGCGTGTGATCCGCACGATCACGGGATTCGCGGGTTCGCCGGGATCGGCCCGGGTTCCTATTCCCCAGCGTGGCCTCTGATTTCCCGCCGGCTTGCCGTGGCTTTCGTCGGCCTGCGTCGCGGCTGGGCTCACCGCCGGCGCTTCGAGGGCCCGCTTCGTGGCATCCGATTCACCGCGCGCCTGCGGACGAAATGACCGAACCGGCCCCTGATCATTGGCCAGCGCCAAGACAAAGTCGAGCGTGAGTCTGGCCACCGGTTCGATGCCGTCGAAGTTGATGAGGTGCACGTCATCGCTGGGCCGGTGGTACTGGTCGTGCAACCCCGTGTGGAACATGAGGGTTGGAATGCTGGCGGCGATGAACGGATAGTGGTCGGAGTCTTCGTCGATGGCCCAGTCGAAGGCAAGTTCGAGCGGCCGGGCACCGGGCCGGTTGTTGGACTGCACGACCGCAGCACGCAGCCCTTCGGACGTACGGGCCCCGAAAACCTCCAGCCGTTCGCCGCGAAGCCGGCCGATCATGTCGAGGTTTACGGAAAAGGCGATCGACATCTGAGCGAGCAGCGCGGGCCGCACGCGCACGAAGTGGTAGGAGCCGAGGAGCCCTTTTTCCTCGCCGTCCCAAAAGGCGAACAAGATCGGCCGCCGCGGTCGGCCCGGCAGGTGCTGCATCGCCTCGGCCACTTCGATCAGGCCGGCCACGCCGGAGGCATTGTCGTCGGCCCCGTTATGGACGAAGCCAAAGGGTCCGTAGCTGTTGCCGGAGTTGCCGTAGCCGACGTGGTCGTAGTGGGCGCCGACCACGATCAGTTCATTGGCGACGGCCGGATCGCTGCCGCGGGCGAGGGCGAGGATGTTCCGCATACCGCCGAACTGCTGGTAGTAGCTGCCATTGTCGCCGGCGGGTTCGAGCCCGAGTTTTTCGAGGTGGCTGATGATGTAGCTACCGGCCGCCCGACCGCCGCGGCTCCCCCCTTCGCGGCCTTCGAGCGCGTCGTCGGCGAGGGCGCAGACGTGCCGTTTGGCGTCTTCGGCCTGAATGCTCGAGCGGGCCGCGGCCATCAGTTCGACGGCGAAAAGAGCCG
>CAMCQY010000012.1 GCA_945877135.1 Candidatus Kuenenia stuttgartensis | reverse complement strand
TCGGCGACATGGGCCCCGCGGCTGGCGGCAATCCTGCGGGCCACTTCAATCGCCTTGTCGCGGCTCTCGGCAGGCACCGTGAAAGAAATCTCTGCTCGGCCCTCCCGCGGATGACTCTGCACGATCATGTCGACGTTGAGTCCTGCCTTGCCCACCTCTTCGAACACGTCGGCCGCCACGCCCGGCGTGTCGGGCAGATCGGTGAAGGTCACGAGGGCCTGCGATGAATCGAGCTGGCAGTCCTCGATCGCGAGGTCTTCCATCCCCTCGAGCCTGCGGACAACATCGAGTGGGCTCGACTTCACAAGATGAGAACCAGCGAGGTCGGCTTCGCCGGCAGCCGTGTCGGCCTCCAGCCCGAAGGCATGGTGCACTGCCTGCACGGCCGCGGCACCATCCTTGCGATCGACGAGCACGGAGATCTTGATCTCGCTGGTCGTGATCATGCGGACATTGATCTTCTCTCGTGAAAGAGCGGTGAACATGCGGCCGGCGACGCCTTCTGCGGTGGCCATGCCCACGCCCACGACCGAGACCTTGGCCAGTTCTGCATCGTGCGACACTCCGGTGGCGCCGAGTTGCGTCGCGACGCGTTTGGAGAGTTCGAGCGCCTCGGGCAGATCATCTACCGGCACGGTGAAGGAGATGTCGGCCTGGCCACCCTGCCCCACGTTCTGCACGATCATGTCGACGGCGATCCCGGAGGCAGCCAGCTGCGAAAACAGTGCGTGGCTCGAGCCCGGCTGGTCGGGGACGTTTTCCAGCGTGATCCGGGCCTCGTCCTTCGCCAGTGCCACGCCGCTGGCGGGCCTGGGTGTCGATTCCTCGGCGGCGAGAATCACCGTGCCAGGCATCTCCCTGAAGCTCGACCGCACGAGCACCTTGACGCCAAACTTCTTGGCAAACTCGATTGACCGGGAGTGCATGACGCCCGCGCCAAGGCTCGCGAGTTCCAGCATTTCGTCGTAGCTGATCGACGCGAGCCGACGGGCGTTCGGCAGCATCCGCGGGTCGGTCGTGTAGATGCCGTCGACGTCGGTGTAGATCTCGCAGAGGTCGGCGTCGAGCACCGCAGCGAGCGCCACGGCGGTCGTGTCGGAGCCACCGCGGCCGAGCGTGGTGATGTTGCCGTCCTGATCGATGCCCTGGAAGCCGGCGGCTACCACGATCGCTCCGCCCTCGAGCAGCTTCTTCACGTGGTCGGTCGAGATCGACCGGATGCGGGCCTTCGTGTGGGTACTATCAGTGCGGATACCGATCTGGGCGCCGGTGAGGCTGACCGCCTGGTGTCCAAGCGACTGGACTGCCATTGCAAACAGCGCCACGCTCACCTGCTCGCCGGTGGAGAGCAGCATGTCCATCTCGCGGGCGCTTGGACGGTCGGAAATCTGCTTCGCGAGATCGACGAGCACGTCGGTCTGATGCCCCATCGCACTGACGACCACCACCACCTGATGGCCGGCCTGCTGCCGCGCAATCGCTTTCGTCGCGGCCGCCAGGATCTTCTGGGGATCCGCCACGCTCGTCCCGCCAAACTTCTGCACCACGAGGGCCATCGACATTGTCTCCCTGCGCCGCCTAGGCGCGATTCGATGCGTCGCTTGACGACGCGATTCCTTGCGTCGCTTGACGACGCGATTCCTTGCCCAACTACCTCCGCAAAAATTCCCCCATCAGCTTCCAGCCCGGAAGGATGGAAGCCCCGCCCGCGGCGGCCGCAATCTCATCGTAGGTCTGCTGGCCGAGCGGCTGGATGCCGCTGCCTGCCATCACGAACGGAACGGGGCCGCGGGAATGGGTCTTCGTCGTGATGAAGGTGGGGTGGTCGGGGCAGACGAGGATGCGATGCTCCGGCACGCTGGCCAGAAACTCAGCGATCGGCTTCACGATCTTGGCATCGATCTCCTCGATCGCTTTCACCTTCTCCACCGCATCGCCCTGATGGCTCGCCTCGTCCGGGGCCTCGACATGCACGCAGACGAGATCGGCCGTTGCCAATTCCGCGATCGCCGCCCGGCCCTTCGCTGCGTAGTCGGTATCGAGATAGCCGGTGGCACCGGCCACTTCCAGCCGCTTCCAGCCGGCCAGCGACGCCAGTCCACGGAGCAGATCAACCGCTGTGATCATCGTGCCATTCATGCCATATTTCTGAGTGAACGGCTCCATCGCCGGGGCGCGGCCCACGCCCCACAGCCAAACGTGCGTGGCGGGCCGCTTGCCGGCCGCGATCCGGGCCTGATTGACCGGATGACCGGCCAGCCACGCTGCGCTCTTCGCCATGATCTCCGTGAGCAGCCGGCTGCCGGTGCCGCGGGGGAAGGAGTCCGCGACTGATTTGTCCATCAGGTCGTGTGGCGGCGTCGCCTTCAGGTCGGCCCCCAGCGGGGCAGTTGTGCCAGCTTTGCCCCGATACATGAGCAGATTGCGATAGCTGACCCCCGGCTTGAATTCCCATTGGGCGGCCAGGTCGGGGAAGTCGGCCGCCAGCCCGCGGTTCGCGGCCGCGAGCAGTTCGGTGCCCTCCTCCGACGAGATGTGGCCCGCGGTGAAGTCCTCCATCAAGGTGTCGTCCGAGGCGTCGCTGCCGCCGTCGGCTCTGGCCGAGCCAGGACGAATCGTCACCAGGTTGCATCGCACGGCCCAGTCGTCGGGCCCGAGCGTGATCCCCTGAGCCGCCGCTTCGAGCGGCGCACGACCGGTGAAATACGCGAGCGGGTCGTAGCCCATCAGGCTCATACACGCCACTTCCGAGCCTGGAGGCAGGCCGTCGGGCACGTGGTTGGTGAGGCCGACGCGGCCGCGGGCTGCGAGGGCATCCATCGCGGGCGTGCGGGCCGCCTGAAACGGCGTCTTCCCGCCAAGCGAAGCCTGCGGAGCGTCAGCCGCACCATCTGGAATCACGACCACGTATTTCATAGTTGTTTCCTTTATTCCTCGAGCACGCTCAGGCAGACGCTCTTGCCCCGGACCACGTCGGAGGTGTCGATGGCGGCGACAGCTTTTTGGACGGCGCTTGAGTCGCAGGCGTGGGTCATGATCACCAGCGGCACGCCGGCGTCGGATGAGCCCGACACGTCGTGCTGAATGACCGACGCGATCGAGATGCCGTGCTCACCGAGCGTGCCAGTGATCTTCGACAGCACGCCCAGCTGATCCTTGACGCGAATTCGCAGGAAGTGCCGCTCGAGCACGGCGGTGTCGCTGATCTTCGCGGCTGGGGTGTCGGATTCGAGCACCCCGGTCGTGCGAAACGTGATCGCCGCGCGGCCCACCACCGTGTCGATGATGTCGGCCACGACGGCCGACGCGGTCGGCATCTGCCCGGCGCCGAGACCATGGAAGAACATCCGACCGACAGCATCGCCCACGATGCTGACGGCGTTGTACGCGCCCCGGGTTTCAGCCAGCGGCGTACCGATCCTTACGAGCGCGGGTGCCACCCGCATCGCGAGCCGGCCGTCGCTGCGGCTGGCCACGGCCACCAGGCGAATCCGGTAGCCCAGTTCACCAGCGTATTTCAGGAGGTCGAGATCGAGGCCATCGATGCCCGTTCGCGAGATCTCGGCCCAGGGCACCCAGACGCCGAACGCGAGATGCGCGAGGATCGCGAGTTTCTGAGTGGCGTCGGTGCCATCGACGTCCATCGAGGGGTCTGCCTCGGCGAAGCCCTTGGCCTGCGCGAGTTTGAGCACGTCGGCGTAGTCGGCGCCATCCTCTTCCATGCGGGTGAGGATGAAGTTGCTTGTGCCATTCAGGATGCCGCGGATCGATTCGATGCGATTGGCGGCGAGGCACTCGCCGATGGCGGCCACGATCGGGATGCCGCCTGCCACGGCCGCCTCGAAGGCGATCGAACGGCCCAGCTTCCGGGCCAGCTCGAAGAGTTCCGGTCCATGCTCCGCCAGCAGCGCCTTGTTGGCGGTGACCACGTCCTTCCCGTGTTCGAGCAGCTCGATCATCATCGACCGCGCCGGCTCCAGTCCGCCGACAAGCAGAACCGCCACGGAGATCGCGGGATCCTGCGAGATGTCACGGATGTCGGAGGAGATCTTTCCGCCCGGCACCGGCACGCTGCGTTCCTTGGCGACGTCCTTCACGACGGCCCGCTCGACGACAATTGGTCGGCCGGCGTGCCGCGTGATGTGGTCGGCCGACTCGACGAGCAGGCGAACGACGCCCGACCCGACGGTGCCCAAACCGACGACGCCGACACGGACTGGTGCGCTCATGGCGGAAAACGACTCCAAAGAAAAGGCGGGACGAATCACTGATCGTAATGAGCGTAGCTTGCGGCTGGAAGCACGGCGTGCGGTTCCCGCCAAGGTTCGGGTTGTGCCGGTCGTGCCGACGGCGCCGGGCGGGTTCAAGACGCGGCCCGACATCCCATAAAAGCCCCCGGCGTTAGCCGGGGGATATGCTTCGTGCCCCGTCTCGCTGTGCGGTTTTTTGCGGATCGCGTACAACTTCGCGAACGACCCTGACTACGCATCGCGGTAAAGGAGCTGCAAGCCTTGGATACGTCGGCCCGTGAATTTCTCGTGCGTCTTCTCGAAACTCCCAGCCCGTCCGGCTACGAACAGCCGATCCAGCGGGTGGTGCGGGACTATCTGTCGGGTATTGCCGACACCGTCGTCACCGATGCCCACGGCAACGTGATCGGGGCCAAAAACCCGGGCGCTCCGCTGCGGATGATGCTGGCCGGGCACTGCGATCAGATCGGCCTGATCGTCCAATACATCGACTCCGACGGCTTTATCTCGGTGCAGCCGATCGGCGGCTGGGATCCCATTCAGCTCGTCGGCGCCAGGGTCGTGATCTGGACCGCGTCGGGGCCGCTGAACGGCGTCATGTCGCGGAAGCCGATCCACCTCCTCACCGAGGAGGAGCGGAAGGTCGTGCCGAAGATGAAGGACCTCTGGATCGACATCGGCGCGGAGAACAAGGCCGACGCCGAGAGCGTGGTGCGGATCGGCGACTGCGTCACCTTCGAACTGCGATTTCAGCCACTGAGGCGAAATCTCGCCAGCGCCGTGGCGATGGACGACAAGGTCGGCCTCTGGGTGGTACTCGAGGCCTTCCGGCGGGCGGCTGCGGCGGGCCCCCTGCCCTGCGGTCTGTTCGTGGCCTCGACGGTGCAGGAGGAGATCGGCCTTCGCGGGGCGCAGACCAGTTGCTACGGGGTCGATCCGCATGTCGCCATTGCGGTCGATGTGACCCATGCCACCGACTGCCCGACGATCGACAAAAAGTCGGAAGGCGACGTGGGGCTTGGCAAGGGGCCGGTTGTCTATCGCGGTCCAAACATGAATCCCCACGTGGTCGACCGGCTGCTTGCCGCGGCCAAGGCACGTGACATCCCGGTCCAGTTGGGGGCCAGTGGCCGCGCCACCCCGACCGATGCCAACGTGCTCCAGACCACTCGAGCGGGCGTCGCCACTGGCCTGGTGAGTGTGCCAAACCGATATATGCATTCCGCCGTGGAGACGATCTCGCTCGACGATGCTGACCGGACGGCCGATCTGCTGGCGGCCTTCGTTCGCGGACTGGAGGGCACGATCAACTGGGCGCCGTAAGGTCAGGCCGTTCGGGAGGCCTGTCCTGCCAAAACGGCACTCGCCGCCCGCCCGCAGGCCTGCCCGGTAACGGGCTTCCGAATTGAGAAAAGACAGCATCCGCTCTCCTGTTTCCCCAGAACCGAAAGACTTTGGCACGCCGGTTGCTTCCTTTTCCGCCGCCCAGCGTGGACTGCCAATTCAACACGTTTTCTTATTGTTACTCGTCAATCTTTGGAGGAGTTTCTCGTGGCCAAACAAATGGTGTTCGACGATGAGGCACGTCAGCCGCTGCTCGCCGGCGTTTCCAAGCTCGCCAGAGCGGTGAAGAGCACCCTCGGCCCGCGTGGCCGCAATGCCGTGCTCGACAAGGGCTGGGGTTCGCCGAAGGTCACGAAGGACGGTGTCACCGTCGCCGAGGACATCGACCTTGAAGACCCGTATGAGAATCTCGGGGCGCAGCTTGTCAAAGAAGCCGCCAGCAAGACCAACGACGTGGCTGGCGACGGGACGACCACCGCCACCGTGCTCGCCGAGGCCATCTTCCGCGAGGGGCTCAAGATGATCGCTGCCGGCGCCGACCCGATGGCTCTGGCCCGCGGCATTCACCGCGCCGTCGAGGCTGTTTCGAAGTCGATTCTTGCGATGGCCACGCCGATCAACGAGAAAAACAAGAAGGAACTGATGCAGATTGCCACGATCGCAGGCAACAACGATCCTGCGATCGGCAACGTGCTCTCCGACGCGTTCTTGAAGGTGGGCAAGGACGGCGTCATCACCGTCGAAGAAGGGAAGCAGGCGGAGACGACTGTGGACGTGGTCGAGGGCATGCAGTTCGACCGCGGGTTTCTCTCGCCACACTTCGTGACCGACGCGGAGTCGCAGGTCTGCGAGATGGAAAACCCCTACATCCTGATCTTCGAGGAGAAGATTTCGAGTGCCAAGAATCTCGTGCCGCTGCTCGAGGCGATCAGCAAGGCCGGCAAGCCGCTCGTCGTGATCGCAGAGGATGTCGAGGGCGAGGCCTTGGCTACGCTCGTCGTGAACAAACTCCGCGGCATCGTGCAGTCGGTCGCCATCAAGGCCCCGGGCTACGGCGACCGCCGCAAGGCGATCCTGGGCGACCTGGCCGTGCTCACCGGCGGGCAGGCCATCTACAAGGACCTCGGCATCGCGCTCGATGCCGTCAAGTTGAGCGATCTCGGCCGAGCCAAGAAGGTGATCATCGAAGCTGAAAACACCACGATCGTCAGCGGTGCCGGCACGAAGGACGCCATTGACGGCCGTGCGAAACAGATTCGGGCCGAGATCGAGGCGACCACCAGCGACTACGACCGCGAAAAACTCCAGGAGCGGCTGGCGAAGATTGCGGGAGGCGTAGCCCAGATCAACGTCGGAGCCGCGACTGAGACCGAGATGAAGGAGCGCAAGGCCCTCATCGACGACGCCAAGAGTGCCGTGCAGGCGGCGCTCGCCGAGGGCATCGTCCCGGGTGGCGGTGTGGCCCTGCTGCGGAGCGAAAAGTCGATCGAGAACCTGATCTCCAAGGGTGACCTCGACGCCGACGAGAAGATGGGCGCGACGATCGTCAAGCAGGCGCTGCGGTATCCCCTTGAGGCGATCGCTGCCAACGCCGGTATGGACGGCTCGGTGGTGGTCAACCGTGTGCGGCACATGAAGGGCAAGAACGACGGCTACGACGCCGACAAGGCGGAGTATTGCGATCTCGTCAGCGCTGGCGTGATCGATCCAGCCAAGGTGGTCCGCACCGCCCTACAGAATGCAGCAAGCGTGGCGGCCCTGCTCCTCACGACCGATTCGCTGATCACCGAGATCCCGAAGGCCGAGGAGGAGGGTGGTGGCGATGGCCACGACCACCACGGCATGGGCGGTGGCATGCCGGGCATGGGTGGCATGGGTGGCATGGGTGGCATGGGCGGCATGGGCGGCATGCCGGGCATGGGCGGCATGATGTGATCTTTGGCCGGAGGCCGTCGAGGCCTTTGGCACTGTCGCAAACTCGGGTTTTTTCACTGTTTTTTCTCTTTCCTACCTCTGTTTTGGAGTGACTGAGTCATGGCTGCCAAGAATCTGAAGATCCGTCCGCTCGACGACCGCGTGGTGGTGGAACCCGTCGAGGCTGAGGAGCGAACCGCTGGTGGCATCGTGCTACCCGATTCGGCCAAGGAGAAGCCGCAGCGTGGCCACGTTGTGGCGATGGGTCCCGGCAAGTTGCTGGAGAACGGCGGTCGGGCGCCGCTGTCGATTGCCGTCGGCGATCAGGTGATCTACGGCAAGTATTCCGGCAGCGACATCGAGGTGGACGGCCACGAAGTGAAGATCCTTCGCGAGAGCGACATTCTCGCGAAGGTCATGGGCTGATCACGTCGGGCTCTTGCGAGCCCGGTTCGCAACCGTATCACAAGACGAAATTTCCCTTCTTTTCCAGGAGTAACGACTCGTGCCCAAGCAATTGCTGTTCGATGATCACGCCCGCGCCAAACTGCTCAAGGGCGTCGAGAAACTGGCCGGCGCTGTCGCGGTGACGATGGGGCCGACCGGCCGCAATGTGATCATCGACAAGTCGTTCGGTGGTCCCACCGTCACCAAGGACGGCGTGACCGTGAGCAAGGAAGTGGACCTCGAGGATGCCTTCGAGAACATGGGCGCGAAGCTTGTGAACGAAGTGGCGTCGAAGACCTCCGATCTGGCCGGTGACGGCACGACCACGGCCACCGTGCTCGCTCGGGCGATCTTCCGCGAGGGCACGCGGAACGTCGCGGCCGGCAGCAACCCGACCGCGGTCCGTCGCGGCATCGACAAGGCGGTGACGGCAGCCGTCGAGCGGCTGACGCAAATGGCACGGAAGGTGGAGCGGCCCGAGGAGGTTGCGCAGGTCGGGGCCATCAGTGCCAACAACGACCGCTCGATCGGCGACCTGCTGGCCGAGGCACTGCAGCGGGTGGGCAAGGACGGCGTTATCACGGTCGAAGAGGGCAAGACGACCGAGACAACCGTGCGTTTCGTCGACGGCATGCAGTTCGACAAGGGATTCATCTCCCCCTACTTCGTCAACAAGCCGGCCGAGATGATCTGCCAACTTGACGACGCCCTGATCCTGATTCACGAGAAGAAGATCTCCAACCTGCGCGACCTGCTGCCCCTGCTCGAGAAGGTGGCTCAGTCGGGCAAGCCGCTGCTGATCATTGCGGAGGATATCGACGGGGACGCCCTCACGGCGCTGGTGGTCAACAAACTCCGCGGAGTGCTCAACATCTGTGCGTCGAAGGCACCCGGCTTCGGCGACCGCCGCAAGGCGATGCTCGGCGATATTGCCACGCTCACCGGCGGCACGCTGATTTCGGAGGACCTCGGGCTCAAACTCGAGAGCCTCGATCTCTCGCACCTGGGCCGGGCCAAGAAGATCACGGTTGACAAGAATGAGACCACGATTGTCCAGGGTGCCGGCAAGCAGGATGACGTGCAGGCCCGCGTGCACCAACTCCGCACTCAGATCGAAGGCACAGAGAGCGAGTACGATCGCGAGAAGCTGCAGGAGCGGCTGGCAAAGCTCACGGGCGGCGTGGCGATCGTCTCCGTCGGTGCCGGTACCGAAGCCGAGATGAAGCAGAAGAAGGCCCGCGTCGAGGATGCCCTGCACGCCACGCGGGCGGCGGTCGAAGAAGGGATCGTGCCGGGCGGTGGCGTGGCCCTGCTCCGCTGCCGCGAGGCAGTGGAAAAGGCCCGCTCGCAGGCCAAGGGTGACGAGAAGATCGGTGTCGATATCGTGCTGCACTCGCTCGATGCTCCCATCCGGCAGATCGCCGAGAATGGTGGCATCGACGGCGCCGTGGTTGCCGATGAGGTCGCAGACAAGGATCTCAACATGGGTTTCGACGCCAACAAGGGCGAGTATGTTGACATGCTCAAGGCGGGGATCATCGATCCGGTGAAGGTCGTTCGCGTGGCTCTGACCAACGCGGCGAGCATCGCCGGGCTGATGCTGACCACCGAGGCGCTCGTCACCAACCTCGACAAGGAAGACGCCAAGAAGCATCGGGCTGAAGGCAGCATTCGCTAGCCGTCCGCGAAGGGAGTCCGGTCTGGCCTTTCTCCGCGTGCCCGCTTCTGCGTCTGAACAGCCTGGACCGCTTGGACATGGCCAACGACCGCGATTACTACGAGGTGCTGGGAGTAGAACGCCGCGCCGACGGTGCGGTGATTGCCGACGCGTACCGCAAGCTGGCCATCAAGTTCCATCCCGATAAGAACCCCGGAAATACCGAGGCTGCCGACCGCTTCAAGGAAGCGGCCCGGGCGTTCGAGGTGCTTTCCAACGACGAACTGCGTGCCCGCTATGACCGGTACGGCCATGCCGGTCTCCAGGGAGGCGGTCGTCACGAGTTCAACGACCTCTCCGACATCTTCGATGCGTTTGGCGACCTTTTTGGCGGAGGCATGTTCAGCGGAGGCGGTGGAGGCAGGCGGCCCAACAGGGCGAGGCAGGGACGCGATGTCTTTTCCAACCTCTCGCTCTCGCTGCTTGAGGCCGCCCGGGGTGTCACCAAGACCGTCGAGTTTTCCCGCCACGAACTCTGCGGCAGCTGCGACGGCAGCGGTGCGAAAAAGGGCACGAAGCCGCAGCCCTGCGAGTATTGCGGAGGCCACGGCCAGGTGATCCAGTCAGCCGGCGTGTTTCGGCTGCAGACCACCTGTCCCTCCTGCCGCGGAGCCGGGACGATGATCCGCGACAAGTGTCCCGACTGTGGCGGCGAAGGGCTCACCATGGAGCACGTCGAGCGGCGGGTGACGATCCCAGCCGGCGTCGATCGCGATGTTCGGGTGAGGCTGGCGGGTGAGGGCGAACCCGGCGCCAACGGCGGCCCCCCTGGCGACTGCTACTGCGTGATCGAGATCGAGGATCATCCGTTTCTCACTCGCGAGGGCCGCGACCTGCACTGTGAGGTTCCAATCACGTTCAGCCAGGCCGCGCTTGGTGCCACCGTGGAAGTGCCCACGCTCGATGGGCCGAAGCCGCTGGCGATCGCACGCGGCACGCAGGCGGGCGACGTGGTCCGCGTGAAGGGTCTCGGCATGCCGGAGGTGCGGGGCCGCGGCATCGGCGACCTGCACGTCCATGTGCACGTGGAGGTGCCGAAGACGCTCTCCCCAAAGGCGGAACAACTCCTGAGGGATCTGGCCGCCGAGGAGCAAAAGGCCGTCAGCCCGAAGCGGTCGAGTTTTTTCAGCCGGCTGGGAGACTATTTTCAGCCGAAAGACACGGCCATCCCGGCCGAAAGACCGCGTGATGAAAAGCCCAAGTCAAAGAAGGAGAGCCAGTCATGAATCCCCGCGAGAACACCGGTGACGATGAGGATCTCGATGCCCCGTTCGAGCAGCCTGTCGAAAACGCAGCGGGTGAACTACCCGGAGGCGATTCGTACGCCCGGCAACTGCGAGATGCAGAGGATCGCATCCTGCGGGCGCAGGCAGAACTCGAGAATTTCCGGAAGCGTTCACGGCGGGAGTATGAAGACGCGATCCGCTACCGCGAGATCGACCTGCTCCGCGACCTGCTCCCAGTGCTCGACACCGTTCGCCGGGCGATCGACGCCAGCGAGACGACGGCCGACGTTGACAGTCTCCGGTCCGGATTCCGGATGACGGCCCAGCAGTTGGAGAAGGTGCTCGACACCCATGGCTGCAAGACGATCGAGACGGAGGGAAAGCCGTTCGATCCAACCGTCCACGATGCGCTCCTGCAGCAGGTCGTGCCCGGCGTGCCGGCGGGTACGGTCGTGGGAGTCGCCAGCAAAGGCTACCGACTGCACGATCGGGTGGTCAGACCGGCCCAGGTGATCGTGTCAAAAGAGGAATGAACCATGCCCACCTATGATTACGTCTGCGACGGCTGCGGGCACGCCTTCGAGCTGTTTCAGTCGATGACCGACAGCGTCAAGAAGACCTGCCCGGAGTGCCATAAGAAGAAACTCCGGCGGCTCATCGGTGCCGGCGGAGCGATTGTTTTCAAGGGGTCGGGCTTCTACAAGACCGACTACCGCAGCGAGTCCTACAAGAAAGGGGCGGCTGCCGACACCGGCGGCAAGTCCGAGGGTGGCAAGAAGCCTGAGGGCGGCAAGCCCGACTCCGGCGGCGGATCGGGATCGAAGGGATCGGAGTAGATCATGCCCCAGTGCCCTGTCTGCGATGCCATCGTGAGGCTTGACGCCACGCCGACGGCTCCCTTCTGCAGCGAGCGCTGCCGCCTGATCGACCTTGGCCGCTGGCTCGACGAGGCTTATGCCGTCCCTGAGAAGAAACTGCCGGAGGACGAAGACGGGGACGAGTAGGGCGGGGCGACGTATACTCTCGCTCCGTCCGTTTGGACCGCGCAGGTTGGCCCGCGCAGTCCATCGGCCCAGCGCACGAGTCCAGTGGCTCCATCGACGAAGGAAACCAGATGTCAGACACCGCCAACTCCGCCACTCCCCAGCCTGCCAACGCCCCTGCGGCAGATCAAACGGGCCGGATCGTGCACGAGATCCAGTGGAGTGAGGCGTTGCCCTGGTGGCTTCTGTTCCGGGCCGCCGGCGCCGCTTTTTCCCCGACTGTGATCCTGTTGGCGGCACTGGGGGCGATTGCGACGTGGGCCGGCTGGTCTCTTGCCGATCGCCTTCATCTGCCGGGGGTTGATCAGGCTGCCGATGTGATCACTTCGGCGGGCTTGGCTCAAAGAATGACCAGTGCCGCGGCGACTACCGATGGACTGATCCTGCCGACGGCCACCGTTGCGCCGCCTGGCGGTGCTCACCTGCTCGCGCCGAGTCGCCATGTGCTGCCGGGACTGCTCGGCATGATCGAGCGGCTGCCGGCCGCAGCGGCCGACGTTTTGAGGCTGGTGGCGGTGCCCTTCCGCCCGACGGCCACGGTTGGCGAGATGTTCGGTGCGCTGGCCCGCCTCGGCTGGTTTGTGCTCGTCTGGTCGATTTTTGGCACGGCCATCACCAGGCACGTGGCGCTCACGCTCATTGGTGAGGATGCACCGGGATTGGTCGGTGCGATCTGGTACGGCTCGCGGAAGTGGCTCTCCTCCTTCAACGCCGTCGCCTTCGTCCTGTTGGGCATTCTCGCGCTTTCCGTGCCCGGCGCTGTGCTCGGCCTCCTGATGCGGAGCGATTGGGGACTGGCTGTGGTCGGGGCCATTTGGCCGCTCATGCTGGCGGGAGCCGTCGTGCTGGCAATCCTCGCCGTTGGGCTCGTCGCCGGCTGGCCACTGATGGTGGCCGCGGTCGGGGTGGAGCGTGGTGACAGCTTTCAGGCCATCTCCACGGCGTTTTCCTACCTCTACCAGCGGCCGCTGCACTACGCGTTTTACGGCCTGATCGCGCTGCTCGTAGCCCTGCCGGCGTTGGCCGCCGCAGGTGTCTTTGCCGACGCCGCCAGCACGCTGGCCCTCTGGGCTGCCAGCTTCGGCATGGGGCACGAACGCACCACTGCCGTGATGGAGGGAATCGGTGCGGCAGGAGCCGCGACGGCAGCTGCGCCGTGGGGCGCCCGAGCGATCGCGTTCTGGATGCGAGGGCTCGAGGCGATTCTGTCGTCCTTCGGATGGGGCTACTTCTGGGCGATCGCCACCGCGGGCTATCTCCTCCTGCGACAGGACGTTGACGGCACGGAGTGCGACGAAGTGGTGCTGGAGGAGCCGGTAGGCGGGGCGTGAATCAGCCGCACCAGCGACTCAGGATTGCGGGGAAGCCGCCGAGGAGTTCGCCGCGGCTGATTGCTGCGTCGGCCCCCGCCGCCTTTGCCTGATCGAGACGATCCTTGGCGACGTGCGGTCCGAAGGCCACGAGCCGGCCGGCTTTGCCGGTCTGCGTCCGCTGCGGCTCGATGATGGCGCGCACGCGGGTGACGAGGACGGCCGGGTCGCCGATCACCGCCTGGAGGTCGAGCAGAACGAGGTCATAGGGGCCTCCCGGCAGGGGATCGTCGAGGCTGCGGAGCGTCTCCAGCCGTCCCCCAGCCTCCCGGGCCAGTCCGGCGAGCCGGCTGGTCGAGAGCAGGTCGGGTGACACAAGCAGAATCAGCGGACCGCTGCCACCGCGATCCTCGGCCGTCGGTGGACTCATGATCGACAGCGTCATATTGCCTCCGGCCCACGAACGTCACGGTAGAGCTGCACGGCATCGTGGATCGGCAGCACAAAGAGCCTGCCGGAAGGTCTCGGCGATCCGTCCGGCGCGGTGTCTGTTGACGGGTCATCACCCAGCAGCATTGCCTTGCGAATCGTATCGACGGTCCGCTCCAGGAAATCGTCGTTCACGGCGATCTCCATCACCGACTCCTGCACGATGCCCGACTCGCCACGCAGACCATGATCATCCGTCGAGGCATGATAGCCCTGCGCATCGCAGATCGTCAGACGGGTCACGTGCACGGCGGCCAGCGCCTGCCGCACCGCCTCAAGTTGTGACGGCCGGAGCACTGCGACGACCAGACGCATGTCGAAATCCTGTTGCGGCACGTGCTGGGGAAAGCACCTTTCTTCGGCTGTCTTTTTAGCATCCACGCTGTTTCATCCAAGCCCGCGTTCATCCAAGCCCGCAGCGCAAGCAAGGGAATCGGCCTCGAATTCCCTGATGCTACCGTATTGCCCCTCGCTTGCGCTTCGGGCTTGGATGGGAATTCACCGTTCATCCAAGCCCGCGTTCATCCAAGCCCGCAGCGCAAGCAAGGGAATGCCTTCCCGTGACACGAATGACGCCGGCTCACGGGCTGGCCAACTCGATGCCGGCCTCGAGCACCTTGCGGATTCGCGCCTGCAACTCGGCAAGGTGGGCTCGTGAATAATCGTCGAGCTTCACGTCGTTCTTCGCCAGCAGCGCACCGATCCGCCCCTCCAGCGACCGCAGCTGCGCCGTCGCAATTGACTGGGCGTCGGGCGTGACGTTGCTGGGGGCTATGGCCAACGCCGAAAGGCGTGATACATACTGCCGCTGCAGGCCGCGTCGGAGGCTTCCCACCGCCGGCTTCCGCACGGTGTAGTCGCCGGGGCCGATCTGGTCCACTTCCGCCATGATCGACTTCGTGAGCCGGTCGAGCAGTTCTGCGGTGGTGAACGCATCCTGATCGGCCGGCACCTTGAGCTCGCTGTCGCGAATCCGTTCGAGCGTGATCGGGTTGAGCAGCCGACCGAGCACCCGGCTCTGCCAGGTGAGGATCGCCTCATGGATCGGGTAGTCTTCGCGATCGGGGTGATTGCTGCCCCAGTGCATCCAGTTCGTGGCCACGAGCTGGTTGTAAAGGTCGGGAGAAAACGTGAACGGCTGGGCGCTGAACATCTGCTGCTCAAGCAGAGTCAGGGCGTCGCGCTGCTTCTGTGGCTCGACCACGCGGAACGGGACGGGTGCATTGGCATCTCCCTTGTGGCTCCGCGACGTATGGAGGCCGCCGACCAGCCGCGAGGCCGTGTACATCGCCTGACCGTGGGCTGCCAGCAGCACACCGAACGCCTGCCGCACCCGCTCGTAGCCCCTCACCCTGCCATCCTTCTCCTTGGCGGTCATGCGATCGGCGATGACCGGCATCACCTGCGCCACCAGTTCGGCGCGGCTCTTGGCGAATTCCAGCGGATCGTTTCCCAGGTCGAAGCGGTTGGAGAGCGGATCAGGATCGCCAAACTCGGTCTCTTCGTCGGTGGCGTAGGCCAGCGCCGGCTCCCCGCTGCGGGTGGCGATCTTCTCGAGTTCCGGAAGCTCGGCTTCGGGGTTGCCGCCGGCGACCGGCTTGTAGCCGTATTCGATCGCCCACAGGTCGTAAGGGCCGATCTTGGCGGTGTAGTAGTCGCCCTGAGTCTTCCCCTTCGGCACGATGTTCACCGGTATGTAGTCCATCACGCTCGTGCTCGCCCCGGTCGCGGCGGTCTTCGTCACGTCGTTGATGTCGGCCAACGACCTGAGTGCGGTCCCCTTGAAGTTGTGCCGCAGGCCCAGCGTGTGCCCCACCTCATGCATTGCCACGAGCTTGAGCCCCTGGAGGACAAGCTTCTCCTTGTTGGCGTCGGTGAGCCCCCCCTCGGCACCGGCGGCGAGCGCGGTCGCCCCCAACGCGGTCTCCCGGGCGTGGCCGTCGAAGAGCGAGCAGCCGTCGCAGCGGTGCTGCCGGCCATGACCGTGGGCCGCGCCGCCCGTGAGCAGCGCCACGCTCTGCGGCGTGAAGGTCTCGTATTCCGTCCGCCAGAAACGCAGGAAGTCGCCGTCGAAGATGATGTCGGCGTCGAGGATCTGGCCAGTCCGCGGATTCACCCGCGACGGCCCCATCGCGAAGCTCGCGCCGGCGGTGATCCAGCGGAACGTGTTGTAGTTGACGTCTTCGGGGTCCCAGTCGGTCACATCGGGCTGCTGGCGGACCTCGATGGCGGTGGCGAAGCCAGCCTTCTCGAACGCCTCGTTCCACGACTCGATCCCCTCCCTGATGGCCTGCCGGTACTTGAACGGAACGGTCTTCTCGATCCAGAACACGATCGGCTTCTTGGGGGGCGAGACCGGGGCCGCAGCGTCGGCTTTTTCGAGGTTCCAGCGGTTGATGTAGCGGACGAACCGGTCTTCATCCACCTGCTGCGAGAAGTCCTTGAGGGCCGTCACGAAGAAGCCGACACGGTCGTCGGCCAGCCGCGGCCGGTAGCTATTTTGCGGAAGCAGGCTGAGCGAGTAGTGCACCGTGATCGTGGCACCCCGCGAATCGGGCACGGTGTCGATGTCACGCGTGCCGCTCGACCCATAGGTCGCCGCCACCTCGAGTTCGACGTTGTCCGGAAAACCCTTGACCCGCGCCCACGTGGACCGATCCCGTGCGAACGAAAAGCCCGGAAGTTGCTGGGAGATCTGCGGAAGGTCTGAGAGAAAGATCGATCCCAGGTCGATGACGTGGCCGCCAGCGGGGCCGGTCGTCACGATCGGCACGCTGAAGAGCACGCTGTCGGTGTAGGCGAGATCAACCGCCTTCTCCTCGGGGCTCCCCTTGTCGGCGAAGAACCGGACGTTCTTGCGGACGATCTGAATGTTGTCGTCAACTTTGCGGAACTGCCAGACCCAGTCGTCGCCGAAGCCGAGGCTCATGCCGCCGAGCAGGAAGCTGTCGCCGATGCCGCGGGCGATGGAGATCAGCACGAAGAACTCTTTGCCGAGCAGGGAGTCGGTGAGTTCGGCGTAGACCTTGTCGTCTTTCCGCCAGAGGGGAATCAGCCCGCTGACCTTGGTCGCGTCTTTGAGGACCACGGCAAACGGTGGCTTGCCGGGTTTGGTCTCGCTCTTCGGTTCGGCGGGTTTGGCGTCACCCGTGTCTTTCGTGGCCGCCGGTGCAGGAGGTGGAACTGGCGCATCGGCCTTGGGCTCCTGCAACGCGGCCCTCGTCGGAGCATCGTCAGCCTGCATGGTCGCAGGCCTAGCCACGCCCCATGCCACCATTGTCAGGGTTGCCATCAGCATCGTCAGCCGGCTTGTTTGCATCGCGATGATCGCTCCGTGTCGATTCGGCACAGCTTTGGGCGGTCGTTGCCCGTGTCTTTCAAGCGTAGCATCGCCCTCCCCCGGCGACCAATTTCAGGTTCGCCGGCTCGTTTGGATGCCGAACGCCGCGGGGGCTAGCATCAACGCCATCGCACCGCCGGGACGGCAAAGCCTCCGTCGCTCGGAGCTTCCGACTTGCCACCCGGGACGGAATGGCACGCACAACAAGTCGGACATCCTCCTCGTCTCCTCCACCTTCGCCGATCCCGGCTCGCCTTTCCCATGCATCCCTCTGCATCGATCGCCGCCCTCTGCCGCCGCTGGTGCGGCGCCGCGCCGGTGAGCATTGCCCCACTGGGGACGCCGGGCTTCAGTGGGTCGCACGTGTTCGTGGTGGAACTGTCCGACCGGCCCGGACGGTTCGTGCTCAAGAGTTTTCATGCCGGTGCTTCCGTCGAGCATGCCCGCTTCGTCCATGGGCTCGTGACGCACCTCCGGGGCGAGAACAGCACGCCGTTAGCCGAGTTGATAGTGGCGCTCGACGGCGGCACGATCGTCATTGATGCCGAGGGACGGCTCTGGGAACTGTCTCGTTTCATGTCCGGCGTGGCTGTCCCCTGCCCCACTCCGGCGCAGGCTGCCGCCGCAGCGACGGCCCTGGCGCAGTTGCATCTGGCTGCCGCTCGGCTCGTGACCCATCCGCCGAGAAAAGACCTCTCGCCAGGACTCGCCCTTCGGATTGAGAGGGCCCGGGAACTCCTCGCGCGTCCTTGGCAGGCCCGCTGCCATGCATGGTCACATGCCGCCCGCGATCGAATGCCTGCCGATCGATGGACGGCCCTCGACGCCCGCGTGGCCACCGCGATCGATCTCTTCAATGCCGCTGGCGGCAACGCCTTCCTCGCTCGCGTCGCCAGCATCCAACTTGATAGCTGCGTGCTCCAGCCAGTCATCCGAGATGTCTGGTACGACCATGTGTTGTTCGCGGAGCAAACCTCCGACGCCGTGACGGCGATCATCGACCTGCACGCCGCCGGCATCGACACTCCTGCGACCGACCTTGGCCGCCTCGTGGGCAGTTGGTCCGCACCTGCCGGACGCGAGCGGATGTCGCTCGTCGATCGGTGGCCGGAGGCGATCGCAGCGTATGACCGGGTGCGGCCGTTGTCGGCTGTGGAAGCCAGGCTCGTCCCCGTGCTGTACGCCACCGGTGTCGTGTTTGGAATCGACAACTGGTTTCGTTGGACACTGGAGGATTATCGCGAGTTTCCAAATGACCGCAGAATGCTCGACCGGATCGACAGGCTGCTGCAGGAACTGCCCGCAGCCATCGCCACGGCATGGACTGCAGCCGGAAATGCGGATTGACCGTCAGAAATTGCAGCGGGTAAACTGGGGAGACCGATAACAGGGATGATGGGTTCGAGTTCGCCACCGCGAGCGGCGTCCGCAGCCGTCGGCGTCAGATGGATCGTATGCGTAGCATTTTCCGACTGCCCACAATCTGCCGCGTGGTCGCCGCAATGCTGGCGCTACCAGTCGCCATGGGCTTCGCTGCGCAGGCATCGGCTGGCGAGACCACCCCTTTCGACCCGCTGGCGTCGATTTCCGCAGCCTTGGGGAGCCCTGCTCAGGTCACCGCGGCCATCGAGGCTGGCGCGAAGGGAAGCATGCTCGTAGTGACGGCCACGCTGGAAGACGGCTGGCACCTCTACTCGCTGGAGCAGAAGCCCGGAGGCCCGCAACCCACCAAAATCACGCTGGCCGCCGATTCGCCCCTCAAACTCGCCGGCCCTTTCCGGCCGGATGCCCCACCCCACAAGCGGACCATCAAGGATGTGCCTGGATGGAACGGTCTCGTGGTCGAGGAGCACGCTGGCTCGGTGACATGGCGGGCGCCGCTGGCGGTGAGCCCAGATGGCAAGGCCGAGAAGGTCCGTGGCAGCGTGAGCCTGCAACTCTGCCGCGACAACGCCTGCACGCCGCCAGAAACGATACCCTTCACGGCAGTTGCAGCCGGGGCGTCCGCCACTGCTTCAGCGACGAACGCCTCGGGCCCACATGACGGCCAGGCTGCATCTGAAATCGTCGGTCCTGGCATCGGCGCGCCCGCCGCTGCCGCAGCGGGTGGGACAGCCACCGAGTCCAGCGCAACCCCGGTCATGCCGGTCATCCCCGTCATGGCGGCCTCCGGCTCGCAGGCCTTGGATGCCCGTGGGAGCGTGCCGCTGTCACTGCCAGCGGCACTGCTGATGGGCCTCGTGGGAGGATTGATTCTCAACCTGATGCCCTGTGTGCTGCCGGTGCTCGGTCTCAAACTCATGTCGTTTGCCCAGCAGTCTGGTCGGGCCCGGCAGGAGATCTTCCAGCTCAATCTCTGGTATTGCGCCGGCCTCTACGCCGTCTTCTTCCTGCTGGCCACGGCGAGCGTGGCGGCGAACCTCGGGCTGGCGGGCTCGAATCTCGCCTGGGGCGAGCAGTTCACGTCGTCGCGGTTCAACATCGCCATGGCGTCGATCGTGTTTGCCTTCGCGCTCTCCTTCCTCGGCGTCTGGGAGCTGCCGATTCCGGGCTTCATCGGCGCCAAGGCGGGCGCGATGCAGACTCAGGAGGGTCCCTTCGCGGCGTTCCTCAAGGGCGTGCTCAGCACCGTGCTGGCAACGCCCTGCAGCGGTCCGTTCCTCGGGCCCGTGTTTGGCTTCACGCTCACGCAGCCGACCGGCGTGACTTATGCCGTCTTCGCCGCCATCGCCACCGGCATGTCCCTTCCCTACCTGCTTGTGGGGCTATTTCCCGGCCTCGTCAAATTCCTGCCGAAGCCGGGCGCCTGGATGGAGACACTGAAAGAACTGCTCGGCTTCGTGATGCTCGGCACGGTCGTCTTTCTGTTCACCTTCCTCGACCGCGACTGGTTCGTGCCGACCTTCGCATTGCTCATCGGCATCTGGGCCGCCTGCTGGTGGATCGGCCGCGGGCAGGAGGCCCGCGCGGGCGACGTAGGGTTCGCCCGCTGGCTGCAGGCCGGCAGCATTGTGGCCACCGTCGGCAGTCTCGCCTTCATGTTTCTGGGACCGGTTGCATCGGTGATCCCCTGGGAGCCGTTCTCGCGGGAGCGGCTCGCCGACCTGCGGCAGAAGGGGGCGACGGTGCTGGTTGACTTCTCGGCTGACTGGTGCATGACCTGCAAGTACAACCTCGCCACCGCGATCGAAACGTCGAAGGTGAAAAACGAGATCGAGCGGAACCGCGTGGTGCCGCTGCTGGCCGACTGGACCGACGGCTCGCCCGAAATCAAGCTGATGCTCGAGAGTCTGCAGAGCAAGTCGATCCCGGTGCTCGCCGTGTTTCCTGCGGCCCGTTCAGGTGACCCGCCGCCTGAGCCGATCGTGCTACGGGATCTGATCACCGAGACGCAGGTGCTCACCGCCATCCGTGAGGCGGGCCCCTCGCGGGCAGCGCCGGCTGAGATTCGCGCGGCCTTGAAACCGCCGACGGCTGCGGGGCATTAGTTTCTGGGCAGGAAGCTTTTGGCAGGAGGTCCCTGCCCGGCTACCGCAGGACCACGCGGTCTTGGTCGGCCGTGGCGGCGGTGACCGCGCCGATCTTCCAGTTGTCGTAGCCGAGGTCGGCCAGTTGCCGCTGGACGCTGTCGGCGAAGTGCGGCGACACGACGAGCACCATTCCCACGCCCATGTTGAAGACGCGTTCCATCTCGGCCGCGTCGATCCGCCCGAGCGACTGCACCCACGGAAACACGCCCGGCACCTGCCACGAGCCCCGCTCGAGTTGGATCTGCACCTGATCGGGCACGATCCGGGCCAGATTCTCGACGAGCCCGCCGCCGGTGATGTGGGCGATGCCGTGCACGACCTGCTTCACGCGATAGTGACGGAGCACCGCCTTCACGGGCCGTGCATAGAGTCGCGTCGGTTGGAGCAGCAGGTCATTGACCGTCTTGTCGCCCAGCGAAGCGACACGATCATCCCCCTTCAACCCACCCATCTCGAACACGGCCTTCCGCACGAGACTGTAGCCGTTGGAATGAAAGCCGCTCGAGGCGATGCCGATGGCGAGGTCGCCCGGCTGAATCTGACGGCCATCGACGACACGGGATCGTTCCACCACGCCCACGCAGAATCCAGCGAGGTCGTAGTCGCCGCCGTGGTACATGTCGGGAAGGATCGCCGTCTCGCCACCCACGAGCGCACAGTCACTCTCGACGCAGGCATCGGCGATGCCCCGCACGATCTGCTCCAGAAGCGCGGGGTCGTCGTGCGACATGGCGACGTAGTCGAGGAAGAAGAGCGGCTCGGCGCCGGTGCAGAGGGCGTCGTTGACGCTCATCGCCACCAGATCGATGCCGACGGTGTGGTGAATGCCTGCATTCACCGCAACCTTCAGCTTCGTGCCCACGCCGTCGGTGCACGAGACGAGCAGCGGATCGACGTAGCCACGAGCGAACAGCCCGGGCAGGTCGAGGGCAAAGAGGGCGGCGAAGCCCCCCTCCCGACTCATCACCCGAGGGCACTGCGTCCGCCGCATGTGCGCAGGAAGGCGGGCCATACCTTCGCGGTAGAGTTCGAGGTTGACGCCGGCGCTGGAATAGGTGGCTCCGCTCACGTTACGTATCTTCACTGCGATACGGTATCCCGCAAGCCCGCCCCGCGGTCTCGCGGTGATCGGCCCTGGGATGCCTTCCGGGCGGCCCGCGCTGGTATGCTTCCGTCCATGTTTTCCAGGAAGCCCAAGGCCGTGGTCGAGCGTTCACACGCTGAGCAACCGCTGCCACCGCTGCAGTTCAGCCACCCCTTGCCCTACGGCGCGTTGCTCCGCGACCGGTCCGGACGGCAGGAACAGGGTGTTCAGTTTGTTGTCTACAGCCGCTCGGCGACTGCGATGCGGGTGCTGCTCTACGACGCGGTTGATGATCCCGAGCCGTCCGAGGTGATCGCGCTGGATCCCAACAAGGACCGTTGGGGGGACATCTGGAGCATCTTCGTGCCGGGAATCGGCCAGGGCCAGCTCTACCATTTTCAGGCCGACGGGCCGTTCGACCCCGAACGGGGCCACCGGTTCGACGGCCATGCCCGCCTCATCGATCCCTACTCGCGGGCACTTGCCGGCCACTTTCTACCCGGGACTGACGGCATCATCCGGCCGCCGAAGAGTGTGGTGATCGACGACTCTTTCGACTGGCAGGGGGACCGGCACCTGCGGCGTGGACTGGCCGACACCGTGATTTACGAAATGCACGTTCGTGGCTTCACGGCCAGCCCGACCAGCGGCGTCAGCCACCCGGGCACCTATCTGGGCGTGATCGAAAAGATTCCGTACCTCAAGTCGCTTGGCGTGACCGCCGTGGAACTCATGCCGGTGCACGAGTTTCCCACCGAGCTTCCCAACGGAACCAGGCCCGAGCAGTTCAATTACTGGGGCTACGACCCGATGGCCTTCTTCGCCCCCCACCGCGCGTACGCGGCGGGGAAGGAGCCGGGCTGCCAGGTCCGCGAATTCAAGGAGATGGTGCGGGCCCTCCATGCTGCGGGCATCGAGGTGATCCTCGACGTCGTCTTCAACCACACGGCCGAGGGTAACCACCTCGGGCCCACGCTCTCGTTCAAGGGGCTGGAGAACCGCGTCTATTACATGCTCGGCGACGCCGGCTATTATCGCAACTACACCGGCTGCGGCAACACGATCAACGGCAATCACCCGATCGTCCGCGAGCTGATCTTCCTCTGCCTGCGGCACTGGGTGCACAACTACCATATCGACGGCTTCCGCTTCGACCTGGCGAGCGTGCTCAGCCGCGACCGCAACGGCGACATCCTGCCGAATCCGCCCATCGTCGAGCTGATCACGGAAGACCCGATGCTCGCCGACACGAAGATCATCGCCGAGGCCTGGGATGCGGCCGGGGCTTACCAGGTGGGCTCGTTCGCGAGCCTGCGGTGGGCCGAATGGAACGGCCGCTATCGCGACGACGTCCGCCGCTACTGGCGGGGCGACTACGCACAGACCGGCCACCTCGCCACGCGACTGGCCGGCTCGAGCGACCTCTATGGCGACGACGGCCGTCAGCCCTACCACAGCATCAACTTCGTCACATCGCACGACGGCTACACGCTCAACGACCTCGTCACCTACCGCGACAAGCACAACGAGGCCAATGGCGAGGGCAACCGCGACGGCGACAACAACAGCTTTTCCGACAACTATGGGGTCGAGGGGCCGACCAAACGGGCCGACATCGACACTCTCCGCGCGAGGCAGATTCGGAACATGCTCGCCACGCTGCTGTTGAGCCAGGGCGTGCCGATGGTGCTCGCCGGTGACGAGTGCCGCCGTACCCAGCAAGGCAACAACAACGCGTATTGCCAAGACAACGCGACCTCGTGGTTCGACTGGGGCCTCGTCGATTCGCACCCCGACCTCGTGCGGTATGTGCGGGAGTTGGTGCGGTTTCGGCTCGACAATCCCACACTCCGCCGCCGGCTTTTTCTGGAGGGAGGCGCGACGGAGGCGGGCGGACTGCCCGACGTGGAGTGGTTCTCGCCGGAGGGCACGCACGTTGACTGGTATGCCGCCGACGCGAGCCTTGTCTGTTTCTTCGGCGCACCTACCCGCGCGAAGCTGCTCCAGGAAGACGATGTCGCGGCAGGCGGGGTCGAGGGCAGGCCGCGACACGTGCTGATCTTCACGCACGCCGGCTCTCTGCCCCGCCGGTTTCACTTTCCCAGACCAACCGCAATTTCATCGCTGCCATGGCGACTGTTCGTCGATACGAGGCGGTCGGCTCCGGATGATATTGTTCCCCTCGGAAGCGGTCCGCTCGCTGACACCGCGGAGCCTTTGGAACTGCTGGAGCGGTCGCTGGTCTGCTACGTGGCCGAGCCTGGCCCCGACCCAGACATGAAACGACTTACCGTGCAGACGACACGAGCGGTATGATGGAGGGGACATTTTCTTCCTACCCAAAAACGCTTTGCCAGGAGACGCGTGATGCGTGCGACGACATTTCGTGATCGGATTCATCTCCGAGGCCTGGCCGG
The DNA here is from genome assembly GCA_945877135.1 of Candidatus Kuenenia stuttgartensis. GTDB lineage: Bacteria > Planctomycetota > Planctomycetia > Pirellulales > UBA1268 > CAMCQY01. The sequence continues at coordinate 21,506 of CAMCQY010000012.1, read as the reverse complement.
CTCTGTCGGCATCCTCGGCTGGTTCGTCAGCCCTTTGGCTGGCATCGTGGGTTGCAGCCCGGCCACGCCCCCTGTCGCCCCGGCCAAGCCGGTGGCTGCAGCGCATGCGGACCACGGACACGACCACGGCAAAGAGGACAGCCACGACCACGGCAAGAAGACCGGTGAGGATCATGCCAACCATGACGATCACGACCACGCCCATCCGAAAACGCTGGCGGCTGGCGTGCTGGAGCTTGAAGCCATGTGGGGCCAAGTGAAGGAGTCGCTGAAGGCAGGAGATCGCGACAAGGCCGACGACAAGGTGCACGCGGTCGGCCACCTCCTCGAGGATTTCGAGGGCCTGCTCGCCAAGGAAAAGACCGAGGCGCAGGAAGCTGGCAAGAAGGCGACGGAGGAGGTCTTTGACTGCTTCGACAAGCTCGACGCGGCCTTCCATGGCGACGAGGACGATCTCAAGAAGCTTGATCTCAACGCTCTGGGAGAACGGCTCGAGGCCGCTATTAAGACGCTCAAGGGTCTGACCACAGGCAGCGGACAGTAGGCCGCCCCGAAGGCAGACGCGAGGGTGCGGAATCATCATCATCATCAGGCAGCAATCGCGGAGGATGCGTATGCAGGTGACTCAAGTCAGTCGGATCGGCGGAATCATCTCGGGATGCGTGGCAGCCATGTCTCTGCTGGCGCCCTGCGTCTCCGCGGCGCTCGAAATCGACCCTGCAACCGTTCGCGGTCAGTTGGTGCTGCCCGCGGAGCCGGTGGGGGCGATGACGCCGACCGCAGCCAAGGAAAAGCTCACGAAGGACCCACAGCCGATCGTGATTGCCGGTCGGGTCGGCGCCCGGGGCATGGAGCCGTTTCTGGAGAACAAGGCGTCTTTCGTGCTCGTCGAGATTCCGGCCGACGACCATGCAAAGAAGCCGGGCCACGACAATGACAACTGTCCGTTCTGCAAGAAGCGGCAGGCCAACTCCCCGATGACGGCCGTGCAGTTCGTCGGTGGCGACGGCAAGGTGATTCCGGTCGATGCCCGGAAGCTCTTCGGCATCCAAAAGGGGTCGGACGTGGTGGTCCGCGGTCAGGGGGTCTTCGACCCAAAGCTCGCGATCCCGGTGATCCAACTGACGGCCGAAGGAATGTTCGTCCGGCCACCGGCAAAGTAGCAGCCAGCATGCACACGGATTCCTCTCGCTTGCGCTTCGGGCTTGGATGCGGGCAGGGTTTCATCCAAGCCCGCAGCGCAAGCAAGGGACATGCGGATGACAACTCGCAGACACTGTGCCCCATCGAAAGGATCCACCCTTGAACAGCCCGGGCCTCAATCAATCCGCTTTCAAGGAGTGGGCGGTGATCTGCCGGGCGCTCGCGCAGGGGCGGCAGCAGGTGATCCTCCGCAAGGGCGGGATCATCGAGCCGGGTGGCCGGTTCGAGCTGGCTCATCGTGAGTTTCTGCTGATGCCGACCTTCCTCCATCAGTCGGCTGAGAGCCTCGTGCCGGAGGCCCGCGACCTGCTCATCGACATCGATGCCGATCAGCCGCCGCAGAACACGGTGGTGTTTCGGCACCGGGCCCGCGTCGCCGACGCCATTCGGATCGAATCGCTGGAGGAACTGGACCGATTCCGCGGGCAACACGTCTGGGCCGATCACGTTTTGGCGGAGCGGTTTCACCGCTGGCGGGACGAACTCCACGTACTCACAGTGGAGGTCTCCGCCCTCGGGGAGCCGCTCGTCGTGCCGTGGCGGGAGTCGTTTGGCGGCTGCAAGTCCTGGGTGGATGTCTAGCTGGGTGGATGTCGAGTCAGACCACCGATCCCGTCTCGTCAACGAACGGCTTGAGGAGCGCGGCTGTGGTGCCGTTCCACTTCCAGAGATGGCTCGAGCGTCGCTCCTGCCCTGCCCCGGCCGTGCCGGTGCGGTGCAGCCAGTAGGAGTCACCGGTGCCGAGAGGCCACCGGGCAAACCTTGGCCACCACTGCGGCGGCACGCGGGTCTTCATCCAGCTCCAGTGGGCCATGTGAAGCCGGTACTCATCATCGGGATGGCGCATGCACCAGCGGCGGTATTCCAGCTCCGTCACACAGGCGAACCGGCCCCTCAGCTGGCGGGTGAGCGGATCATCGCGATCGAGCAGCTCTGCGGCAGCAGCACAGCCGGCCTCGGTGGTCGTGAGCACGATCGCTGGCTCGGGGGCCAAACCGTGGCCCCCTCGTGCGGCCTCGGCAGCCCGCTCGGCCAGCAATCCGGGGAGTTCGGTGTCGAACCAGGCAACCAGATGGGCGGCCAGCAGGGCCCGCTCGGCGGCGAATGCGGCGGTCGGCCGACCCGCCTCACGGCCATCGACGCGTGAGGCCGCGGCATCAGCCCGCAAGCCCTCGGCCCAGGCCTCTGATTCAGGGGTCATACGCATCGTTCCTGTGTGGAGTCCCTTGAGCATACGCTGTCTGGCCAGGCGGCGGGCACGGTATGCTCGTTTCGATGAGTCAGTCGCCCCCCCAGCCCTCGGAAGGTGCGTCCATGCCGCCATCCCGATCGCCCGTCGCGTCGCAGCCGGACGTCATCGTCATCATGGGAGTCGCCGGCTGTGGCAAAACGGTCGTCGGGAAGCTCCTGGCAGAGCAACTCAACTGTGAGTTCTTTGACGCCGACACGTTCCACTCGCCGGAAAACGTCGCGCTCATGCGGCAGGGGATTCCGCTCGACGACGAGAAGCGGGGGCCATGGCTCGACACGTTGGCCGGCCTGATCGACGAGGCGATTGCAGACCGCCGTGGAATCGTGCTGGCCTGCTCGGCGCTGAAACGCCGCTACCGCAGCCGCCTCGGCGTCGGGAAGCCGTACGTCAGGCTCGTGCACCTCGACGGCCCCGAGACCCTGCTCCGCGAACGCATCGAGCAGCGCACAGGGCATTTCATGCCCGCCTCGCAACTGGCGAGTCAGTGTGCGCTGCTCGAGCGTCCAACGGTTGAGGAGGCGGCGATCATCATCGACATCGCCCCGTCGCCTGACACAATCGTCCGCGGCATCAGGATGGCGCTTGGCCACGCCTGATGCGGGGCAGCCCTGTCGTCTTTGCGACGGTGGGACTGCCTCCTTCCGGGGATGACTACTTGCCGAGGAACTGCTGACGCAGCCACTCGTTCTTCCGCTTCTCGAGCTCGACGAGCTTGGCGACCGGGCCCTTGCGGGCGCCGCTGGCCTGGCTGCTGGCGCGATTCTGGGCGGCAGAGGCAGTGCTGGCGATGACGAGGCTGGAAACGACGGCGACGACGAGAAGAATCCGACGCATGAGGGGGGCTCCTGCTTTGGGGGTGCAACGAACGGGGGGAGAGCGTCGGTCGCCGGAGGGCACAATGCCCTCCAGACAGACCGAGTGATTCGCTCATCGTCGTCGGCCGTCTCGGTTCATCAGCAGGGCGTTTCGGGGCGTTGCACGAGATATAAACCACATCGGCCGTGCGCACGGCATGTCGGGCACTCGCCGGATAAACCGTCGCGGTGCGGCCCGTCCCCGGGAAATTCTGTCATAAATGAATTTGACTGCCGGTCAGTATGTGCCTCGTTTTCAGTCCGCGTGGCGAACAAGCGGTCGGGGCGATTTTCCCATCCAAGCCAAAACCTCGCTCCCCGGTCCCCATCCAAGCCCGAAGCGCAAGCGAGGGAATCTGCGCGGCGAACAGTGCCCGACGAAGCTGTGTATGCTTCGACCCGTCAGCCGCCCGCGAGTGGATCCTCTGGCCAGGCGTGTTTGGGATAGCGGCGGCGGAGTTCCTTGCGGACCTCTGCGTAGGTCGTCTTCCAGAAGCTGGCGAGGTCGCTCGTGACCTGTTGCGGCCGATGGTTGGGCCCCAGCAAATGCAAAAGCACCGGCACGCGGCCGCCTGCCAGCCGCGGTGTCTCACGGACGCCAAAAAGCTCTTGGATGCGAACCGCCAGCACCGGTGGACTGCCCGGCTCGTAGGCCAGCTTGTATCGCTTGCCGGTGGGAAGTTCGAGCTGCGCAGGGGCCAGACGGTCCAGTTCGGCGAGGCGTTCATAACCGACGGCTGCCTGGAGGCGAGAGAGCCAGTCGGCGGTCGCGATCTCATCGAGCGAACGCAGGCCGGTGCAGATGTCGGGGAGCAGCGACGCCAGATCGGCATCCGTGAGTGGTGGCAGGCCCAGGTCGGGAACGGCCGCGGCAAGCCATCGAACCCGTGTCAAAAAGCTGCCGGCAGCGGTCTCGGCCCCCGGGAGTAGGCGGGTGAGTTGCGGCAGGGCCTCGTTGGCCAGGAGTGCCGCGGCGGCTGCCCCGTCGCGGATCGCGATCGGTGTCTCATCGATGACGAGATCGTTCCAATACCTCCGCAGGCGGGCCTCAACCTGTCGCCGCGAGGGGTGATAGAGCAACTCCTCGACCGTCCGCAGATTCGTGTCTGCCAGTGGACCGCTGGCGAGCCAGGCAGGATCGACCGCCGAGGCCTGACGGACGCTGGCCTCGCCCCCTACGTCGTTGATGTCGATGGCAAGAAAAAACGGCTCGTGACGAACCCTCGAACCACCGTCGAGCCGCACGCCGCGGCCTCCGACCATCGTGCCGCGATCCTGTGCGCCGGGCCGCAGCCGCGTGAGGCGGTCAGGAAAAGCTTCGAGAAGCGCCTGCATGAGGGCCGATTCGGCATCATCCGGTGGCTGCGAAGAGGGCGAGTCCACGAGGCCCTCGAGCTGCTCGGCCGCCCGCAGCACGTTCCGCGCGCCGCCCGGGTGCAGCTCAAGGTCAGTCCGGCCAGGCGGCATGCCGGCAAGAAACCCTTGGAGTGCCGCCACTCGATCGACAACATCGGAGCGGATCCGCACGGAGAGCCGGTCCCGCGGTCCCGCTCTGCCGTGGGCGCCCGCTCGAAACGGATCCCGCTCCGAGAGCATCGCCGCGGCGATCGCCGTCTCGCGGAGCACCCCGTGGTGGGTGCCGGCCAGCAGCAGCCTCGCCAGGCGTGGATGGGCGGGCAGTCTTGCCAGCTCCATCCCGAGCGGCGTCACGCGGTCGTCTGCGGCCACCGCGCCGGGCTCGATTGCGCCGAGCTGATGCAGGAGCCGGCGGGCGTTTTCGAGGCTCTCGGCGGGGGGCGTATCGAGCCAGGGAAAGTCGCGGTGCTCGCCGACGGTGAGGAGGTGGAGGACCGGGGCGGCGAGATCGCCGCGAAGGGCTTCGGGCGTGTCAGCCCGCGGGCGATGGTGGTGCGAGGCCTCATCCCAGAGCCGCCAGCAGATGCCGGGACCGGTTCGGCCCGCCCGTCCGGCCCGCTGATCGGCGGAGGCCTGCGAAATCGGAATCATCTCCAGCCGGGGCAGGCCTGTGGCGGGCGAGACACGAAGCTGCCTGGCGAGGCCTGAATCGATCACGGCTGTGATGCCGGGGATCGTCAGCGAGGTCTCGGCGACGTTGGTGGCGAGGATGATCTTGCGGCGACCCATGTCGGTGAGCACGCGGTCCTGCTGCTCCGGCGGCATGTCGCCGAAGAGCGTGAGCACCGTGTGGCCCTGTCGCTCGGCGGCGGCGGCAAGCTCCCGCTCGCACCGCATGATCTCCCCCACGCCCGGCAGAAAGACGAGCACGTGGCCGGTGGTCGCCCGGAGAGCGTCTGGCACGGTCGACGTGACGAGATCGATGAGGTCTCGCTGCTCGCCGCGGCGGGCGAACCGCACCTCGACCGGAAAGACGCGACCATCCGCCGAGATGATCGGGCACATGTCCTCACGAACGGCCTCCGAACCGTCGGTCAGACCGGCTGAGCCCAACAGGCGGGCGACCGGCTCCGCGGCGAGCGTCGCACTCATGACGATGATCCGGAGGTCGGGCCGGAGCGTCTGTCGCAGGCGGACGAGCAGCCCGAGCACGAGATCCATTTCCACGGTCCGCTCGTGAAACTCATCGAGCACGACCGCGGCAATGCCGTCGAGGCCGATGTCGCCGAGCAGCCGCCTGAGCATGATCCCGGTGGTCTCGACGACCAGCCTGGTGTCGCGGCTGACGCGGGCATCGAACCGCACCTGATAGCCCACCTCGCCGCCGAGTGGCACGTCGCGGAGTCGCGCGATCTGGTGGGCGACGGAGCGGGCGGCCAGCCGCCTGGGCTGCAGCAGGATGACCCGGGACGGTGGCGGCAGGTCGTCGAGCACGGCGGCCGGCACGAGCATCGTCTTGCCGGAGCCGGGAGGTGCGGTGACGACAACGGCTCCGGTCCGCGAGGCTGCCACGACGTCGCCGAGCACCGCGGCGACGGGCAGGTCAGCGGGCAGCAGTGTTCGGGAGGTTTGAGTCATGGTTGTTCGCACCGGCGAGTCTACCCGGAATGTACCGGCGACCCCTGGCATCCCCCGGCTAACGCCGGGGGCTTGTATGGGGGTATAAAAGCCCGAAGCGTCAGCGATGGGATATTGGAAAGATTCGAGGCTCAGTGAAAGGGACTTTCATGCGATCGTCGTTCGTTCTCGCTTTGGCGCTCAGCCCGCTTGCCGGCGGCACCGTGACAGCCGATGACTGGGCCCAGTTCCGCGGCGGCACGGCGCAGAGCGTGGCCGCGAACGCCACCGTGCCAGCGGCCTGGAGCAACACCGACCATCTCGCCTGGCGGACAGCCATCCCCGGCGCCGGCTGGTCGCAGCCGATCGTCTCCGGTGGACGGATTTTTCTCACCACGGCCGTTGGTGCCAAGGCAGACAAACCCAGCGGCATGGGGGGCGTGATGTCGTTCTCGACCTGGGGCATGGCGTCGACGCCCAAGGATCCGGTGCAGTGGCGGGTGCTCTGCCTCGATCCGGCCGACGGGAAGATCGTCTGGTCGAAGACGATCGCCGAGGCGGTGCCAAAATTTGGCAAGCACGCGTCGAATACCTTTGCAACCGAAACACCCTGTGCGTCGGACGATACCGTCTTCGCCTTCTTCGGCGGCACCGGCACGCTCGTGGCCCTCGACCGAGAGGGCACTGAACGCTGGCGGCGGACCTTCGGCCCGCAGCCGATCACGAACCAGTTCGGCACCGGGTCGTCGCCGGTGCTGTATCGCGATCCGCTCACGACGGGAGGCGGGGATCGCCTCCTCATGCAGCTCTACAATGACGACACGGCCCGGCTGCACTGCATCGACCCGAAGACCGGCACCGACCTCTGGACGGCCGACCGTGATAAGGGCACGGCCTGGAGCACGCCGGTCATCTGGAACAACGACGGCACCTCGGAGGTCGTGACGGCGGGGGAGGGCTCGGTGATCTCCTACGGCCTCGCCGACGGCAAAGAACGCTGGCGGCTCGGTGGGCTCGACACGTCGTTCGCCTGCTCCGTCGTGGCGGATGCGGAGGGAATCTACTTCGGCACCTCGAGCCCTGGCAGCAAAGCGCCGGCGTATGCGATCGCCCGTGGGCACCTCGGCGACCTCACACTGCCGAAGGGACAGACAGCGACGGCGGCGGTGCTCTGGTCGAAAAACAAAAGCGGCGCGGGAATGCCATCGCCCGTGGTCGTCGGCGACCTGCTCTTCTTCTTCGGCGACAAGGCGGTCTGCTACGACAGGCGGACCGGCGTCGAGAAATACCGCAAGCGGATGCCGGGCGGCACCGCAGCCGTCGGCTGCCCGCTCGTGATCGGCAACCGCATCTACGTCGTCAACGAACGGGGAAAGACAGTCGTGCTGGAGGCAGGCCCCGAGTTCAAGATTCTGGGCGAATCCTCGGTGGGCAGCGATGACGAGGTGTTCTGGGCCACGCCCGCTGTGGCGGGAAACTCCCTCCTGATCCGCTCGTCTGACGCGGTCTACTGCATCCGATAAAAAATGTTGACGGTGCAGGATCGTGGGGCGACAATACTTTGCGGCAGTGTAGGAATGATGTCCCCCTTCCCCGAGGAAATGCCATGCCGCTCGGCATCGCCGAATGTCGTCGCCGTTTTCAGCCGCATCAAGCTGTGGTTCGTCACGGCTTCACGCTGGTCGAGCTGCTCGTCGTGATCGCCATCATAGGCACGCTCGTAGGACTGCTGCTGCCAGCGGTGCAGACGGCCCGCGAGGCCGGTCGGCGGATGAGCTGTGCCAACAATCTCAAGCAAGTGGGCCTCGGCATTGCCAACTACGAGCAGGCCCGCAAGGTCTATCCCTCGGGCCGTGACACCAGGGACCAGTACGGCGTGTCGTGGGCTTTCCGGCTGCTGCCTTATGTCGAGCAGGCACAGATCTATGCGGCCTACGTCAAGACGGCCCGCGTCGACGAAGACGCGAACAGTATCGCCATGCGGACGCCAGTGTCGACGTTCTACTGCGCCAGCCGCCGCTCGCCGGCGGCCGATCGAAACTTCGACAATAACGACCAGCCGCCACTCAAGACGGGAGTGGCGGCGGGGGGTGACTACGCCGCGAATCCAGGCAGCTACTACAACTATGGGATCTCCGAAACGACGTTCGATCCCAAACAGGGCGGACCGATCCACACCTATTCTTCGGTGAAGCCCCAGCAGGTGACCGATGGCCTGAGCAAGACATTCGCGGTGGGAGAGCGGCACATCCCCAAGACCACGCAGTCGTCGTCGCCCGACATGGTGCAGCACGATCAGGGCGACACCGCGATGTTTGCGTCAGACACGCCTCTCACGCTCTTCCGCGACACGGCCCGCGGCATCGCCGATGGCCATGATGACCGCAATCCCCGCAAGTATGGCAGCATGCATCCGGCAGTCACCAACTTCGTGTTTCTCGACGGCCACGTGGAGGCGATCGACAACGCGACCGATGCCACCGTGCTCCGCTGGTATTGCACGGTCGGCGACGGCAACGATCCGACGGCTCCGCCGGACTACGCCGATTCGACGCTCGACCCCTGACCACGGCCTGATTCCGGCGAGGCACTCATGACCCCAAGCATGACCCGAAGGCAAAGGTCGCTGACCGCATTGCTGCTGGCCGTGCTTCTGGCAGCCGGTGCGGCTTCATGGTTCTTCGTCCGGGGAAAAGACCTCGTCAATGAGACGATCGCGGTCCAGGCAAGCCTGCTCGCGGGAGAGGTTTCGGGACGCGATCGCTCGTCGGGCGTCATGCGGGTGACTCGCGCCATCGACAAAATGGATCGCGAGGATGTGAAGCGGGTGCGAGACGCGTTCACGGCCGAATGGCGGAGGCTCCAACAACAATGCATCGACGACTACTTTGCCGCTGGCGAGGCTGACCGCAAGACCCTGCTCGATCGCGACATCGATCGCCTTGGCACGGCAGGCGAACTCTGGTTCGCAACCAATCCCCGCTCGAGTGGCCAGCCGCCCAAGCTGAGGAAGCCGAAGACGGCGGCGTCAAAGCCGGGAGCCAAGGTCAGCCCAGCCGCACAGCTACGCGACGCCTATCGGACCGCCCTGCTGGCACGGGCCGGAAAGCGGGGCATCTCCGTACCCGACTGGCTGCTGGGGCCGCGGTGACGCCGCGAACGTCGAGATTTCGCACGCCCGCCGCGCACGGCGAAGGCCGTTGAGGTAGTCTGTGGGGTTCCCGCCCGCACTCCCCACCCTGCCAGTCCTCCCCTCAGGCCCTCCTCATGCCGGATTCCAAGTCCGATCGGACCGCTGCCCCCGCCCTGCCCGACGATTCCCGACCCGGACACGTGCCATTCGCGTCGCTCGGACTTTCCGCTGAAGTGCTCAAGGCCGTAGCGCAGCTCGGTTTCGAGGAGACCTCGCCGATCCAGTCGGCGGCGATCCCGCTGATCATGTCGGGCCGCGACGTGGTCGGCCAGTCTGAGACGGGCTCGGGGAAAACGGCCGCCTTTTGTATCCCCGCCATCGAGAAGATCGATCCCGCCCTCAAGGCCGCGCAGGTGCTGATCCTCACCCCGACTCGGGAACTGGCCACGCAGGTCGCCGACGAGGTGCACAAGCTCGCCGCCTTTCGCCGGGGTGTGAATTCCGTGGCGATCTACGGCGGCGCGTCGTATGACCGCCAGTTCGCGGAACTGAAGCGCGGCGCCCACGTCGTGGTCGGCACCCCGGGGCGGCTCACCGACCACATGAACCGCGGCACACTTGACCTCACGAAGATCCGCATGCTGATCCTCGATGAGGCCGACCGAATGCTCGACATGGGCTTCCGCGAAGACATCGAGAAGATTCTCGCCGCCGCCCCCGAGGGCCGGCAGACGATCTTCTTCTCCGCCACCATCTCACCCCAGATCCAGGCCCTTGTCCGTGAACATTCGAACGACGCCGCCACCGTCAAGATCGCGCAGAAGTCGGTGAGTGGACCGCCGCTGGTGGATCAGGTCTACCACGAGGTCCGGCACCACGCGAAGCTCGACGCGCTCGTCCGCGTCATCGACTTCCACGACGTGAAGAGCGGCGTCATCTTCTGTAACACGCAGCGGATGGTCGATGAACTGGCAGATGCCCTGATCGGCCGAGGCTACTCGGCCGAGCGGATCCATGGCGGCATGGCCCAGGCCCAGCGGACCCGGGTGATGCAGAACTTCAAGCGGGCGGCGTTCGCCTTTTTGATCGCCACTGACGTGGCCGCCCGCGGTATCGACGTCAACGACCTCGAACTGGTCGTGAACTACGACCTCCCGTACGACGCCGAGGACTATGTGCACCGCATCGGCCGCACGGGCCGTGCCGGGAAGAAGGGCAAGGCGGTCACGCTCGTGTCGGGCGCGGCCATCTACAAGCTCCAGTCGATCGAGCGGTTTCTGCGGACGAAGATTCGCCGTGAGCACGTGCCGTCGCTGGCAGCGGTCGAGGACCGGCGGTCCGATGCGCTCTTCGACAAGATCACGACGACCCTCGAGGCGGGAGGCTTCGCACGCCGTGCCCCGCTCGTGGAGCGGCTTCTGGAACAGGGCCACACGCCGACCGACGTCGCAGCGGCGATCCTCCATCACTTCGCGCCGGCCAGCGAGGAGACGGCGGAAGTGGAGCCGGTGCACCGGCCCGAGCAGCGGCGTCCGACCGACAGGGGCGAGAGCCGAAATCGGGTGGAACGCCGCCCCGGTCCCGGGGGCTATGGACCCACCAAGCGGAAGTTCGCCCCGGTGAATGGTCCACGATTCGGTAAGCCCCAAGGCGGAAAGAAGAAGGGGAAGCCTCCGGGCGGCAAGCCGGGGAAGTGACCGCACGCTTCAACGCAACCATCCAAGCCCCCCATCCAAGCCCGCAGCGCAAGCAAGGGACTGTGGGCCGCCCTGGAGTTACCCAACCGGGTGCGGCGGGAAGTCGGTGTAGCCGGCGGCTCCGGTTGGGGAGTACCAGCTCGCCATGTCGGCGGGCTGAGCGAGTGGCCAGCCGTTCGCAAACCGCTCGACGAGGTCGGGGTTGCTGATGTAGGGCCGTCCGAAGGCGATCAGATCGGCCAGACCGCTCGTGATGGCAGCCTCCGCCGATGCCTGCGTGTAGCCGCAGTTGCCGACGAGCGGGCCACGGAAGACGCTGCGAAAATCGGCGAGCGTCACCGGCTCACCCAGCTTGTGAAACCCGAAGGCTAGACCGTCCATCACATGCAGGTAGGCCAGACCGAAGGCGTCGAGTTGCTCGGCCACGAACAGGAACTGCTCGCGGAAGTCGGGCGAGCCCATGTCGTTGAAGCCGCCATTCGGAGCGAGTCGAACGCCCACTCGCCCCACCGGCCATGCGGCCGATACGGCCTCGACCACCTCTGCCAGGAGGCGGAAGCGGTTTTCGACGCTGCCACCGTAGCGATCGGTGCGGTGATTGGTCTTCGACTGAAGAAACTGGTCCAACAGGTAGCCGTTGGCGGCATGGATCTCCACTCCATCGAAGCCGGCGGATCGCGCCCGCGCTGCAGCTCGGGCGTAGTCGGCGACGACCTCCGGAATCTCGGCGGTGTCGAGGGCCCGCGGCGTCTCGTAGGGCTGTTTTCCCTGCGGCGTATGGATGCCGTCACCGGCGATGGCGATTGCCGACGCCGACACGGGCAGGCGGCCACCGTGGAAGCTGGAATGCGACGCCCGGCCCATGTGCCAGAGCTGCAGGAAGATCCGTCCGCCACGGGCATGGACGGCGTCAGTGGTCAGCCGCCAGCCATCGGTCATGGCGTCGGTATAGATTCCGGGCGACTCCAGCCAGCCGTTGGCCTGCTCGGAAATGGTGGTCGCCTCGGAGACGATCAGCCCGGCAGAACTTCGCTGGGCGTAGTATTCAGCCATCAGCGCATTGGGAATCCGCGCAGCCCCTGATCGCGACCGGGTGAGCGGCGCCATCACGATTCGGTTTGGAAGCGAGAGGTCGCGGAGCTGAAAGGGCTGGAGGAGCGGCGAGGACATCGGCGGGATCTCCCGAAGGGTGTGGTCGTGAATGCCTTGGAACGCGTCGCGCGGCAGCTTCAGCGTGCCAGGGAGACGCGGACTATTTCTTTGTCGTTGCGAACCACGACGGAGCGATTGGCAAACGCGGGGGCGCACCAGACCACGTTGCGGCCGAATGCCGTGTTGGTGGGCTCGAGCAGATGGCTGCGGGAGATCTCGGAGTATCCCGTGGGCGACATCGTCGCGATCACGAGGTCGCCGCTCTCGGCGAACATCCAGTAGCGGTCGGCCTGCCGCACGATGAACGCGGTTCCGGAGCCCTGCGGCCGCTCGCCGAGCGGACCGCCCCCTTTCCAGACGACTTCGCCACTGGGAATCGCCACGGCGCGGAGGTCCCCCTTCTCGTGAAAGCCGTAGATCAGGCCGTCCGCCGCGAACGGCTGGACGTTCACGGCCGACACGCCGTGCTTAGCCTTGTTTCGCCAGACGACCTCGGGCTTGCCGGAGCCGAGTTTCAGCAGCAGATTCTTCTCCTGATAGCCGCCCACGTAGAGATACTCGCCCACCTGCACCGGCGCCATGATGATCGAGCCGTTGTCGGCGTTGTAGGGCGACTCCCAGAGGATCTGCCCCGTCGCTGGTTCAACGGCGTAGATGCCGTCAGGCTTCATGAACACGATCTGCTTCTTTCCGCCAGTCTCGATGATCGTCGGCGGTGAGTAGCCCTGCTCAGGCGCCTTGCCGGCCCGCCAGATCTCCTTGCCGGTCATTTTGTCAAAGGCAACCGAATGGGTCACCGCGGTGCCTGCCACGCAGACCAGCCGATCGCCATCGACCAGCGGATGGCTCGCCCAGCCCCAGAGCGCTGCTTTGGCCTGATAGTCGGCTTTGAGGTCGCGAGACCACAGCAGCCGCCCGTCGGCGACGTTCAGGCAGCAGAGGTTCCCCTCGGCGCCGAGGGTGTAGACGCGGTCGCCATCGACCGTTGGCGTGCACCGTGGGCCGGCCGGATAGGCGATCGTGTAGGTCACCGGATACTCGTGCTTCCAGAGCAGCTTGCCCGTGGCCTCATCGAGGCACAGCACCCGTTCCGTGCCCGTGGACGCCTTCCGCTCGAAGTTTGCGACCTTCACGTCGGCATCCGTGACGTAGTCGGTGACAAACACCCGTCCCGCCGCGACGGCCGGCCCTGCGTAACCGCCTGCGATGGGCGTTCGCCACAGCACCGTCGGGCCCGCCGCAGGGAACGTGTCGAGCAGGCCATCCTCCCGCCAGACATTGTCGCGGCTCGGCCCCATCCACTGGGGCCAGTCGTCGCCGACCGCGGTCGCCATGGGGGCGAAGGCTGCGCACAGCGCCGCGATCGACCAGACCGTCACTGGAAACTGTCGTGTGGAGCCGCGCAGCATCGTTCTTCCCTCAGAGTTCGTCAGGCTTTCGGTAGACGGCGGGTATCGTAGCAGCAGACCGCGAAACCGGTCTGCTGCCACGGCCTGCGGCGACCGCAACACTACAACGCGCGGCGATGCTTCTTGATCTTCCGAATAGCCGGAGCTGCCGGAGCCGCCGCGGTGGCGGTGCCACCGGACCGGCTCTCTCCTTGCGATGATTCGCTGCGAGGCCTCCCTGAGGCCGGGGCCCCTTGCCGTTGCTGCTGGCCGCCCGATGAACGACGGCCGTCGCTCCTGCCGCCTCTGCCTCCCCTGCCCCGGGACGAGCCGCCCTGACCGCCAACGCCACCCTCACCAGAGCGGTGCCGCGGCGGACGCCCCTGCGGGGAGCGAGACCCGCCACCACGACCTTCCCTCGGCTCGCTTGCCACCTCCACGTGCGGCAACTCGGGGAGGTCGTTGCGGACGGGAATCGACTTGCGCAGCAGACGCTCGATCGCCTGCAGCCGCGGCCGCTCCTCATGGTCGCACAGCGAGACCGCCTTGCCGGTCATGCCCGCCCGACCCGTGCGGCCGATGCGATGCACGTAAGTCTCCGGCTCGTGGGGCAGTTCATAGTTGACGACATGCGAGACGTTGTCCACGTCGATGCCACGGGCTGCGATGTCGGTAGCGATGAGCACCGGAGGGTGCTGCGACTTGAAGGCGGCGAGCGCTTTTTCCCGCTGGTTCTGGCTCTTGTTGCCATGGATCGCCGCCGCGCGAATGCCGGCTTTGTCGAGATCACGCTGGAGCTTGTCGGCCCCGTGCTTTGTCCGTGTGAACACGATCACGCGGGCCATCCCCTCGGTCGAGAGCAGGTGCACGAGCAGGTGCCGCTTCTGTCGCTGGGCCAGGAAAAACACCGACTGGGCTACCGTCTCGGCCGGCGTTGACTGCGGCGTGGTCTTCACCTCCAGCGGATCGCGGAGCATCGAGTCGGCCAGTTGGCGCACCTCGCTGGGCAGCGTCGCCGAGAAAAAGAGCGTCTGCCGCTCCCTTGGCAGCATGCCGACGATGCGGCGGACGTCGTGAATGAAGCCCATGTCGAGCATGCGGTCGGCCTCGTCGAGAACGAGGAATTCAACCGCCCGCAGATCGACAAACTTCTGCTGCACGAGGTCGAGCAGCCGTCCCGGCGTGGCGACCAGCACGTCCACGCCCTTGCTCATCGCCGTCTCCTGCGGCCGCTGGCCAACGCCGCCGTAGATCACCGCCGACTTCAGGTGGGCGTTGCTGCCATAGACGCGGAAGCTCTCGTGGATCTGGCCGGCCAATTCCCGGGTGGGTGCCAGCACGAGCACGCGGCAGCGGCGGGCCGTCCGTTCCCGCGGATTCGCCATCATCCGCTCGATCAGCGGCAGCGCAAAGGCGGCGGTCTTACCGGTGCCCGTCTGCGCACAGCCAAAGAGGTCGCGGCCGGCGAGCACGTGCGGCACCGCCTTCGCCTGAATCGGCGTCGGCACGGCATAGCCCTCGGCCTTCAGTGCCTTGAGCACCGGTTCTGTCAGTCCCAAACTCTCAAATGTCGTCATGTTCAATGCGTCCTTCGGATCACAGTTTTTGTTCATTCCATCTGCATACGGGCCGTCGATCGCGACAGCCGCGGTAAGCGCAGGGATCACGGGACGAGCCCGTGGTACGACCAAAGCCCGGCCAGACACGTCATACGCGACATGCCTGTTAGGACGATGGCAGAAGCCCTTCTCCCATTGCTGGGACGCACCGAACCCTAAGACGTGTGAAACCCTGAGACTGCCGCAGACGCACACGATGCGTCGTGGACGGGAATCAGAGACACGCGACACGGCCGCAAGGCCATGCGATTCAGCGGAGGGGGCAAGCAGAATTGTGTAGGATTCAGCGAATCAGCCCAGGAAAAAACCTCGACCGTTCACTCTCACCACCTCATTACATAGGAGAGTATAGCTTCCCCTCGCAGTCACTGCCAGTGTTTGGCGAGGCGTTGCAGCCGACGTGCGATTCGTGGAGATTAGAACGATGGTCCGCGGGGTCGTTTCGCGGGTCCGGATTTGGTGGCGAGTCGGATTTCATGCTGACTCAGTGGAGGGCATCGCATGCACGACGATGAGCCGGAGTTGTGGCGTGGCACCGCGAGGGAACTGCTTCCCTGCTGGTTCACCGACCGGATCCTGGCGGAGCCGGGCAGGTTCGCGGCGCTGCTCGACACCAGGCAGATGCTGATCATCGACGCCATCAAGGCGGTGCGTCAGGCCCCCAACGGCAGCGTCTGGCTCGACGTGGAGATCGTTGTGCCCTATCGCAAGGAGGGCTTTCCCTGGGGCCACTTTCCGGTCCTCAAGTCCTGCAGCCCCGACAGGGCCACCTGCACCATCAACGCCGCTCACATCGTGGCGGTCGTCGAAGTGGATACCTGGGAACTGCCTCCGCTCGAACCGCCGACCGATTGACGGCGAAAAACAGCGGAAATAGCGGCCTGCGGGCAACGGCGAGGGCTGGGCAGCGTTTTGGCCTTGGGTGTTTTCCGTCGCCCGCCTATTCTTGGGGAGTTGCGGCAGACAGGAAGTCGGCCGCAGCGGCGATGTCCGGGTCCGGTCGAACACATTACGAAGCTGGGAAACTCAAGGATGAGTGCCACCCTGTCCATCATCGACGATGCCTGCTCGTCGGAGGGCGCCGTCGGCGTGCTCGACCTCGCGTCGCCTGCCACGGCCACGCTCGTGCAGCCGACCCTGCCGCCTCGAAGGCCGGGGCGAAAGCTCTCGATCTGCCTCATCAACCCCCGCTTTGAACCGTCGTACTGGGGGTTCGACTTTGCGCTTCCTCTCTACCCCGGCGACAAGCGGAGCACGATGATCTCGGGCTCGCTCTCTGCGCTCGCCGGACTCTGCGGCGAACATGACGTGACGCTCGTCGATGAGAACGTCGAGGAAATCGACTGGCCATCGCTGTCGGGCTACGACATCGTCGGCGTGACGGGGATGATCGTCCAGAAGGAACGGATGCGGCAGATCCTGGTGCGGCTCCGTGAGGCCAAAATCTTTACGGTGGTCGGTGGCCCGCTGATGTCGGTGCAGGAGGAGTTTTTCGAAGGACTCTGCGACGTGAGTTTCGTGGGGGAAGCGGAGACCACATGGCCCCGTTTTCTCGACGAGTTTTCCCATGATCTGAAGACCGACACGCGGTACGAGCAGACCACGCCGACCGACATGACGCAGGTGCCCAGGCCGCGGTTCGACAAACTCAAGGTCAGCCGCTACGCCTCGGCGGCCCTGCAGTATTCGCGAGGCTGCCCATTTCAGTGCGAGTTTTGCGACATCATCGTCATCTACGGCCGCAAGCCACGCGTGAAGGAGCCGGAACAGCTGATCGGTGAACTCGAAGATCTCCGGCAAGCCGGCTTCCATTCGGCCTTCATCGTCGACGACAACTTCATCGGCAACAAGAAAAAGGCCAAAGCGCTCCTCGAGCAGATCGTGCCCTGGATGGAGGAGCACAAGTATCCGCTCCGGCTCACGACCGAGGCCAGCATCGATCTGGCCGACGACCCGGAACTGCTCGACCTCATGTACCGGGCCAACTTTCGCAGCGTGTTCATCGGCATCGAGACCCCGCGGATGGATTCGCTGAAGGAGACGAAGAAGTTCCAGAACGTGCGCGGCGATTCCCTCGACGCGAAGCTGTCCCGGATTCAGGCGGCGGGGCTCGACATCAATGCCGGCTTCATCGTCGGCTTCGACAGCGACGACAAGGCGATCTTCGAGGATCAGTACCGGTTCATCCAGGACAACGGCATCACGCTGGCGATGGTCGGCATGCTGCAGGCGATTCCCCGCACGCCGCTCTACGCGCGACTCGAGGCCGAGGGGCGGCTGGTCGAGGAGGATCCGAGCTGCAACTTTGTGCCGAAGCAGATGACCAGAGAGGAACTCCGCACGGGGTATTGGGACCTCGTCACACGGCTCTACTCGCCGGAGGCTTACCTGGAGCGGTACTTCAAGGTCTGCGAATCGAAGGAGTATCTCGACCGGCGGGCCGCCATCTGCCGCAAGGCGGGCGAGGGCAAGTCGCTGCCAACGCTGGGCTACGGCCTGACGCTCCTATGGACGCTGTTCTGGGCCCTGTTTCGCGATGGCTCGCTGCGAAAGGTGGGATCGGTCTACGCCCGATTTTTCTTCACGCAGCAAGTCGTCTCGCAACGCGGCATCATCGGCTTCGCCCAGTTCATGAACCGCTGCGTGACCCACTGGCATTTCTACAAGTTCACCCGCGAGGCCACGGCCGGCAGGCTGCGAGCCTACAACACGGTCTGACAGGTTCCATCGGACTTATAGCGGACCGCTCCGTCCCGCCACTCGATCTGGGCGGGATGTCCGAGAATGAGGTCGGCGATGTTGAAGCGAGCCAGGCGACGCAGGCCGGCATAGGCAACCGTCGGCCGGGCATTGACCTCGATCAGCGTGTCACGCTCGGGGTCGTCGCCCAGAATGAGATCGATGCCGACAAAGCCGTGGAGGCCGGAAAGGTGGCGGAGGGCCGCCAGGCCGAGGCGAATCGCCCGCGACTCGAGGTCGGGATCGAGTGGGAGCTGCCCGCCGGCATAGGCGAGGCAACCAGCCGCCGAGTCGTCTTCGACGCCAACGCTCTGCAGCCCAGCGCGGAGCGGAATCGGGGCGCTCGATCGCGGCAGGATGAAGGCCGCACTGGCTGCCACGCCCCGCACATGCTGCTGCACGAGCCAATCGGTGCGTTCCGGAAGCCGGGCAAGGTCTGCTCGAGACCGGCAGAGATGCGTGTCGATGCAGCCGGCACCGCGGTTGGGCTTCACGACGATCGCGCCGAACTCTGCGAGCATCTCGGGGGCGTGCTCGAGCCCCAAGGCACTGGCTGGCACGGCAATCCCGGCGGCCGAGAGCCGCTGCGCGAGCGTGTGTTTGTCGCTCACGCCCCGGACTGTATCGCTGGCGGAGCCAAGATTGATCACGCCTGCCTGTTCAACGCGCTCGAGCAGCGCGGGCAGAAGATCATCGGGCTCGGGGGCGATGACAAGAGCCGCGTCGACGGTCGTGAGCGCATGATCAAACGCATCGAGTGCATGCAGGGGCGACACAGCATTGAGGGTGATCACTCGACCGGGAAGCCGAAAGGGCACGCGGTTGTCGAGCACGATGGTGACATCCTGTCCGGCGGCATAGAAGTCCTCCGCGAGCCCACGCAGCATGCCGCCGCCTTCGGCGAGAAGTCCTGAGTCGAGAGGCCGGCCAGCAAGGCCACCACAGCAGAAGTATTCGTGAATGAGAACCCGCATGGTGCACCGGATGAAAAGAGCGTGTCTGTTGCGGAGAGGCTTCTGCTCCGACGTCACAGTTTGACATTTTTTCGTTTGGCGGCTTAGAACAGGTCGCGGCGGTGGTCTCCGGCCCGTTCCTCTCGAACTGGGAGCAGATGATATGAAGATGAATTCAGTGTCCTCAGCCTGCGGAACGATTGTGGCTCCGATTGTGACTCTTGTGGCGATTGCCTGGAGCAACGCGACAGCCCTGTGCCGCGAGCCCGCCATGGCTTCCAAGAATGCGATGGTCAACAACGCTGCGTCGGCGGGCACTAGCCTCTCGCAGGTCGAATCGGCGGTCATCGCCAAGACAAACGCGGCCCGGGCGCGGAGCGGCCTGCCGCCGCTGGCTGCCGACGGCCAGCTGATGAGCGGGGCCCGCACCCATGCACGCTGGATGGCACAGAATCGCAACCTGTCGCACGGCAGCGGTGTTGCCGAGAATATCGGCATGGGGCAGACGTCGGCGTCCGAGGCGGTGACGAGTTGGATGCAGTCGAGCGGCCACCGGGCAAACATCCTGGATGGCGGCCATACCCGCATCGGCGTTGCGATGGCCCACAGTGCCAACGGAACTGCCTATTGGTGCCAGCAGTTCCGGTAATCCGAACTCCGCTGCCCGGAAAAAGGTGGTGAGACTGCGATGCAATCCTACGGCTACATTCTCGCGGTCGCGGCGTCGATCCTCTGGGGACTCACCTACTGCCTCGACGAGCGGGTGCTCTCGAGTCTCTCAGTCTACAAGCTCTATTTTCTCCACTGTCTCTGCGGCGTGCTCGTATCCGCTGCGATCATGCTGGCTCAGGGGCACTCGCCCGCATCGCTCGTGCGGTTTGACACGACCGCCGCGAGCCTGCCCCTCGTCGGGCTGACGCTCGTCACCGCCACGGCGGCAGCGCTCAGCATCCTCGGCTCGATCCAGCTGCTCGGGGCCGGCAAGTCGGCGGTGCTGGAGATCTCCTATCCGTTATTCGTCGCCCTGTTCTCTGTGTTTTTGTTCCAGGGGCAACTCCAGCTGCCGGTGGTGATTGGCGGCGCGTTCATTTTTTTTGGCGCGGCGATTATCGTCCTTGCGGGCTGATTTCGCTGAATGAAGCGAGTCCCCGTGTTGGGTGGTGGACGACCGCGGGGGAGTTCCCCTACTC
This sequence comes from Candidatus Kuenenia stuttgartensis, assembly GCA_945877135.1. Lineage (GTDB taxonomy): Bacteria > Planctomycetota > Planctomycetia > Pirellulales > UBA1268 > CAMCQY01. The sequence continues at coordinate 1,353 of CAMCQY010000012.1, read as the reverse complement.
TTTTGCTCGGGCATCAGATGGAAGGTGTCCGGCGCCCCACCACGCCCCCGAGGCTTGCGGTTCCATGACCACCTGTGGCAAGAACGCCTACCGTGCAGCCTCGTCGTTCAGCCGCGGCCGTCGCGTCCGCGGAATCACGCTGGTCGAAATGCTGGTCGTCGTCGCGGTCACCGGCGGACTCGTCGGCCTCCTGCTGCCGGCGGTCCAGCAGGCCCGCGAGTCGTCGCGTCGCTCGCAGTGCCTCAACAACCTCAGGCAGATCGGCATCGGTCTGCTCAACTTCCACAATGCCCGCGACTGTTTCCCACCCAACGTGAGTAGTCCGAGGTGTTTTTGGACTGCACAACTGCTTCCCTACCTCGACGAGAACCCACTGGCTGGTCTCTACAACTACAATGTCGCGTGCACGGACGCATTGAATCAGTCGGCTGTGAAGACCAGCCTGGCTTTCATGGTCTGCCCATCAAATCCGGGCGGCCAGCTCCACGACTCTGCTTTTCCCCCCGTTGGTGCTCTTAAATGGCCGGCTGCGGCGTGCGACTATCAGGCGTCGAATGGCCCGTCGCCGGCAGTGTGGACATCGAGTCCGCCCGCCGCTTCCTATCCCAGGCCCGAAAATTCCGAAGGTGCGTTCAAAACAGGGAACGTGAGTAGGGGCACAAAGGGTCGGCGACTCCGTGATGTCCTCGACGGAACATCGCAGACCATTGTGGTGTTTGAATCAGCGGGCCGGCCCCAGATCTGGGCCTTCGGCCGCAAGATCGCGGAATCGGGGGTGCCCAACTCCAGCTGGGCCAACGGAAACCAGTGCCTAGTCCAGGGATTCAAACCCGATCCGGTGGCAGTTTATAAGTCGGGCGGCTCGCAGTTCGTCAATGGGAGCAACTTCTACGGCATCTACGGCTTCCACCCGGCTGGTGCGAATCTGCTCTCCATGGATGGATCGACTCGATACGTCGATGCACAGGTATCAGCCGATACAATCGTGTCTCAGCTCACCATTCAAGGTGCCGAAGTCAACAATAACCGCTGATCCGAGAGCTGATCCGAGACAAGCCGTGACTGACCTCGTGTTGCATGCCAAGACCGAGTCCGCATGGCGATCATTCGTCACTCGCATCGCGATAGGCGCGGTGTCCATGACCATTGCCATCCGACTCGCCGGACCAATCGCGGCTGCGGAGCCGGAATCAGCCGACAAGAAGCCAGCGAGGCCGGAGCGAACCGCCGCCGAGCGCACCGACGCCGCGCAGCGGTTGCGGGAAGTCTATCGGGCGGCCCCGGCAACCTGGCCGGCCCCACAGGTTGATCCCGGCGTCGAATGGAAAGAGATCGGGCTCCTCCCGCCCGTCG
>CAMCQY010000011.1 GCA_945877135.1 Candidatus Kuenenia stuttgartensis | reverse complement strand
GCTGCCGGTGAAAACGCGACATGCCACTCCCCAGGTCACGCTCCGGACCAGACCCACAGCCCGCTTAGGCCAGGCCCCGGCAATTGCCTCGGCTCAGGCTCAGGCCGTGGAGCCAGGTGCGGATCATCGACTCGATGCGGCCGCGGTCTGCTGCTGACGGTCGAGGGCGATCGTGAGGTCTACGCCGGCGGCGACGCGCCTACACTGAATCGGCAGTCGGTGGAGCGGATCCCGTTTGGTGTCGCGATGATCGATAACCCAGTGCCGGTCTGTGTGTGGCTGAAGCGTGACCTGCGGGTGGCCGATCATCCGGCACTTGCCGAGGCCGTGGCCCGAGCGCGGGGCGGAGCCGTGTTCGCCGTGTTTCTCTACGAGCCCGAGGTGCTCGCGCAGCCCGAGCGTGATGCGAGCCACGCGGGGTTCGAACGCGAGTGCCTCGTCGACCTCGAGGCCGCCCTCGGCCGGCTCGGCATTCGGCTCGTCACCCGGCGGGGCGAGGCGGTGGCGATGCTCGAACACCTTCGCTGCGAGACAGGCTACAGGTTGCTCGTGGCTCACGAAGAGACCGGCACGGGCGTGACGTACGTCAGGGACCGACGGGTGCGACGCTGGGCCCATGAAGCCGGCGTCGAGTTTCTTGAACTTCCGCAGACCGGCGTCGTGCGGCGACTCGGCTCGCGGAACGGCTGGAACAGGCTGTGGGAAACGCGGATGGAGGCGGACCGTGCCAACGTGCCGCGGAGTATCGGTCGCGGCGGCCTCACGACCGTCGCACGGCTGGCCACGGCCGGCGTGCTTGACTGCCGCGGGCTGGGTCTGCCCGAAGACACGAAGGACCGCCAGCGGGGTGGCGAGCGCGCGGCGGGCGACGTGCTCGACGACTTCCTGTCGAGCCGCGGGCGGCACTACTCCGGCGGCATCTCGAGCCCGCTGTCGGCGCCGACGAGTTGCTCGCGGTTGAGCCCATATCTGGCGTTCGGCGCGATCTCGATGCGGACCGTCTGGCAGGAGAGTGAGGCCCGCCGACGGGAGGTGCAGGCAAGCCTGCTCACGGCCACGAGCCCGCGCGACCGTGCCGGCCTCAAGGCCTGGCAGCGGAGCGTGAAGGCGGTGCAATCCCGGCTCCACTGGCACTGCCACTTCATGCAGAAGCTCGAGGATGAACCGGCGATCGAGTTTCATAACATGCTCCGGTCGGCCGACGGCCTGCGCGAAAACGAGGTCTGCCCCGAGCGGCTCGACGCCTGGCAGGCGGGTCGCACGGGCTATCCGCTCGTGGATGCCTGCATGCGGAGCCTCGTCGCCACCGGCTGGCTCACGTTTCGGATGCGGGCGCTGGTCGTGTCGTTCGCCAGTTATTCCCTGTGGCTCCATTGGCGGCCTACGGGCCTGTTCCTCGCCCGCCACTTCCTCGACTTCGAGCCGGGTATCCACTGGTCACAGCTCCAGATGCAAAGCGGCACGACCGGCATCAACACCCTCAGGATCTACAATCCGACGAAGCAGGCGATTGAGCAGGATCCCCGCGGCGTGTTCATTCGGCGCTGGGTGCCTGAACTCGCCGGCGTGCCTCCGGCGTATGTGCACATGCCCTGGACGATGCCGGAAGACGTGCAACGGTCGGCCGGCTGCGTGATCGGCCACGAGTATCCGGCGCCGCTCGTCGATCACGCCAAGGCGATTCGCGAGGCGAAACGCCGTCTGGCGATCGTGCGCAGCGGCCCCGCGGCACGCAGCGAGGCCCGCGGCGTGGCTGAGCGGCACGGCAGCCGCCGTGACCGGCGCGGGGCGATGCAGCAGGATCCGGTGCGGCGCACGCTCGGCCGGAGCGGCCCGCGGCGGAAGGCTCTGCCAGCCAAGGATCCGCAACGCCTGTTGCCGTTCGTGACAGAGGAAAGTGAGAAAGACACAGCCGCACCGACGGCGGAGGGGGAGTGACGCGGCGTGCGTTCAGGCCGACTTCCGCAGCGGAGCTGCCTCACGCGAGCCGCGATGCCGCGGCCGACCGACTCCGGTGTGCGAATCGTCGATCCGGATCGTCTGCCGGTCCTCGATGCTCTGCGGCACGCGACCTGAGTCCGCCGCCTGCCCGATGACCTCGCGCAGTTGCAGGTAGCGGGACACATACGACCCAAACTGCAGCACCGCCACCATCCGGCCCACCAGCATCGGGAGCGTGCCCAGCGGCGCCCGCGCAACCGCATGCCGCACGACCTCCAGGATGTGCATCACCAGCGCCGGCAGGAACGACGACCCCGCCACGCTCCGCCAGAAGAGCCGCTCTGCATGCAGCCCAGCTGCGAATGACCGCGAGCGAGCCCTGCCCGATGTCGCTGACGGAGCGATGACATGGGAATACGGTTCCAGCACCACGCGAAGGCCACTCCGCGACAGTGTGATCGCCATGTCGGCGTCGGCCGTCGCATCACCACAGACCGTCGTGAATCCGCGGCCAGCGAGATTCAGCACGTCAGACCGCCAAAAGCCGGCCTCGAGCACCGGGCCCTGTGGCACTTTCGCACCGGCAGGCGGACACTCCGCCGCCTTCGCCCTGCGCCACCTGGTGTCGGCGGCCACGTCGATTCGCCGCCCCCCGACGGCACATCGCACGCCCGCCGACACCACGTGATCGCGGTCGTCGCCCGCCACTCCCAGCGGCACGACAGCCCCCACATCCTCATCCTCGAGTCGTTCCATCGGCCGATCGGTCCAGCCTTCCGTGGCCCGCCAGCCCGCGGCGAGGACATGCACCACCTCGCCCTCGCTGGCCGCCACGCCGAGATTCACGCAGCCCACCAGGGTCGATCCGGCGGGTGCCTGCACAAACCGCACCTCCTCGCGGATATTCCACGGGTCGGCGTATTCGCAGCCGAGCGAAACCACGATTTCGCAATCGTCGGGCCGGTGTTCCAGAACGCTGACGAGCGTCTCCTCCATGGCCGCAGTGTCGGCCGGAGTGGGGATGACGATCGACAACCGTGGCGATCGCACCAGATCAAACGTGTCAGACATCGCCAGTTCCCCCGGCCATCAGGCCACCCCACGAGCGCAACGGTGGCTCCGCCTCCGCGCGCACTCTCCCCCCAGACACATCACCGTCACTCTTTCAGAACGTGATCGAATACTCAGTCAGGCACGCCGGCACAGCAGTCGCGCCGGACAATGCCCGAGGACCTCGCAGAGTCGCCGCGATCAGGCGGCGGCCCGTTGTGGCTGGAGTTCCGTGAACAGGTTCACGGTGTGCAGCATCTCGCCGTCGGCGTCGTAGAACTGCAGGACGCCGACATCGATCATCCACATCGCGAACATGTCCGCGACGCGGTAGCAGCGGGCCACGCAGCGGCCCCTGTCGATCCGGATGTTTTCCTGGACGTCATCGACGTCAGCGCTGTCCACGCCGAGATCGAGGAAGTAATGCGTGACCAATCGCCGCACGTCCGCGGCATTCATGTGCAAACGCATAGTTGGCAACCTCCTGTTGCGGGCTGTCGCTGGTGCGAACTTTCGAACGACTTCCTGTCGATCGGGTCGGGAACCCTACTCAGGAGCAGCCGCCGCCGAAAGACTGTTTTCTTTCGACCATCGGCCACGGTCCCGACACCGAATCCCATCCGCCATAGGGAGGATCGGCGGATTTCGGTGAACTCGATCACCTTGCGATCGGCAGACTCCCCATTCCCCACTTCCTGAATATCTTGCCCAGGCTGCCTGGGCTGTGGGGGGCTGGGTGGAGGCAGGCAGAATTCCCTTGCTTGCGCTGCGGGCTTGGATGGGGAGCGGGCTTGGATGGGGAGCGGGCTTGGATGGGGAGCGGGCTTGGATGGGGAGCGGGCTTGGATGGGGAGCGGGCTTGGATGGGGAGCGGGCTTGGATGGGGAGCGGGCTGGGCATCTCGCATCACAACCGGCTTGTCCACTCGCTCGTGCCGTAGCGTTCGGCGACGAGTCGGGCGACGCGGTCGCGGGGCCACTCGCCGTGGGTGCGTGTGGCGTGGAACGCCGCTCGTACGATCTGCTCAAGCCTCTCCCGGCCCAGGCCCAGATTGGCGAGGAACTCGCCGTGCGGACGTCGCGATCGATAGTCGGGCTCGCGGGGCGGATGCCTGAGCACTGTCCCGACGAGACCAAGATCAAAACTGTCGAGCAGCGTGCCGTGGTAGAGAACCCCGTGCCGTCGCACTCGCAGCGCATTGCCTGATACCTTCCGTTCGGTCGCGTCGCAATCGGTGAAAACCGCCAGATCGCTTGTGCCGCGGCGGGCCACCCGCCGGCTGCCCGGCGTGGGCAACGCGTCATTGATCGCAGCGGCCAATGGTTCGAGCATCGCCGCATGAATCGCCTCGATCGGCGGCACCCCCTCGGCATAGGGTGTGATCACCGACCACATGAGGCAGCCCGGCCCGAGCACCACGGTGGCCCCGCCGCTGGGCCGACGTACCACCCGCACACCCGCCGCCGCGCAGGCTTGTGGATCGATCTCCGCGTCGATGCGGCTCGACGAGCCGAGCACGACGGCGGGTTCCGCCGCCATCCATGTGCGGACGCAGGTCGCCTGCGACCTTCCCTCATGGGCCAGTTCCAGCAGGGCCTCGTCGAGCGCGAGATTTTCCTCGACCGTCGGAAGCGAGATATCGAGCCAGACCGCGGGCAATGGCGGGGCAGGGGGGGGAACTGCGGAAAGGTCCGGACGTTGACGCACAGGGGTGACCACCTAGACTGCTTGTGGAGCCTAACTGCTCGCGCGGGCGTGGCCACGCATGCCACGCCCAGCCCCCTGATTCTTGCGGATCGTCGTCGTTCCACCACCCCTCGCGTCGCAAAGCGTGCGGCACGTCATCTGACTGACACACCCTTCATGGCCGACTCCACCCGCCGGACTGTCTCCCAAGACGACTCGCTGCCGCCCGTCGAGCCGCCCAATGCGGCGTTTCTGGTTCAGTTGTTTCTCGTGCCCGGTGTGATCGTTGCCATCATCGTCGGCGTATGGCTGGCCTTCCACTGGCTCGCCCATCTCGGCAGCGACCCGCAGGCCTATGTCAAAACGCTCCGTCGCGACAACGAAGGCCGCTGGCAGGCGGCTCTCAATCTTGCCAATGACCTCCGTGGCCCCGGCGGCGCCGCCCTCAAGTCGGACGAGTCGCTCGCCACGGAGCTGGGCCGCATCCTCGACGACGAAACTGCCAGCGGCCGCACCGGCGAGCAGTCGCAGACCCTCCGGCTCTATCTCTGCCGGGCTTTGGGCGAATTCGCCATTCCCGCCGCCGCCGGGCCGCTGGTGACGCGAGCCCGTAGTAGTTCCGATCCGCAGACAGCCCGCGCGGCCGTCGAGGCGCTTGCAGTGTTGGCGACAAACCTCGTGGCAGCGGACCGATCGTTCGACGATGCATCCGGCGTGACCGCGGCGGTGGTCGCAGCCTCGCAGAGCGACGACGTGCAGCTGCGATCAGCCTCTGCCTTCACGCTCGGCGTGCTGGGCGGCGCCGCGGCCATCGAACGTCTCGAGCAACTCGTCGGCGACACGGCCGACGACGTGCGATTCAACGCGGCGCTCGCGATGGCTCGCCAAGGCCGTGCGGAATCGTTCGAGGGGATTGCGGAAATGCTCGCCCTCCCCGACGTCGTCGTGGGGCCCGACGCGGCGGCCGATCCGGCCACGCAGTCACGGCGTTACAAGCGGGCGCTCGTGGTCGTCAACGCATTGCGGGGGGTGGCGCTGCTCGTCGATGCCACCCACGAGCCGCCGCCCCGACAGCTGCTCGATCTCGTGGAACAGCTCACGCGGGATCCCGTGGGTGACGTGCGGTCGAGCGCCACGGCGCTGCTCAAGAAGATCGAGCGGCTCGCCAAACCGGCCGCGGCAGGATAGCCGTCGCCCGCCCGTTCATCGCGGATTCCCTCGCTTGCGCTACGGGCTTGGATGGAGATGGGATATGCGTGCTGATCAGGCGCTGAAGAATTCGTCGAGGGCGTCGCGGAGCATCTCGGTGTCGGCCTCCAGGCCAGTCAGCAGGTGGAAGTCGATCGCCGTCCGCTCGCAATGGATTTCAAGGCCGTCGATCACGCAGGCCCCGGCGCCGCGGGCAGCGGTCACCACCGGTGCGGGCTGACTGACCAACGCGAGGTCCGCCACTACCAGGTCTGGACGAAGACCAGCCAGCGGTGCAGCCGGCTTCGGGCCATCGGCCGGCACTGCCGTCACGACGATGCCGACACGGTCGGGGATCGCGATCGCTGCCTCCCAGGGGAGGGCCGAGGCAGGGGCGGCGGCCATCGCGGTGAGCGCATCGACAAGCGACGCTGCCCGCTCCGGCGTGCGATCGCAGATGATGATCTCGGCGACGCCGGCCAGCGACAGTTCGAGAGCCGCGGCCCTCGCCGCCGCTCCTGCGCCGACGATGAGCACTCGAGCGGCCACCGGATCGATGTGCGACCGGATCGCTTCCAGCACACCTCGGCCGTCGGTGATGTGGCCCGCAGGACCGGCAGGCTGCCGTTCGACCAGGCCGACCGCACCGGCGAACGTGGCTGCCGGACTGGCCGACGCAACAGCCGAGAGAGCTGCAGCCCGCAGCGGACCTGCGAGCAGGCAGCCACGAAATCCCATCGCCGACGTGCCCGCGATCGCTTCGACGATCCGTTCGGGCTGCACGTCGAGCGAGACGAACTGCCAGTCGAGACCCGCCGCGGCGATCATCCGCTCAAAGAGATACTGCGCGGGATTCCCAGCCGCCGGGCAGCCCAACAGGGCGACAACTTCCTGAAGGGCTGGGCTCGTCATGCTCGTCATGGTGGATTGCCACGTTCAAACCGTGACGTGCGTGACTGCAACAAACCGCGGATCTTGCCGGATGGGATCGAAGTCGGGCTCGGCTCCGGTGAGGTCCCGATAGCGATCGTCAAGCGAGATGGCCTTTGTGAGATGCTCGATGGCGGCCTGCACGCGCCCGGCGAGCGAATGGTAGCAGGCCAGATTGTAGAGCAGAATCGGCTCCCGAGGCGAAGCGTGCAGCCCCTGCTCAAGCGCACCAATCGCGTCTTCAAGCCGCCCCAATCGCTTCAGGCACCAGCCCATGCCCAGCCATGCTTCCAGCCGCTTGGGTTCCTGCTCGGTCACCAAACGGAGCGCGACCAGACCCTCTTCAAAGCGGCCCAGCGCCCGCAGGGCTTCTCCCTCGAGCAGTTTCGCCATTGCCATCGAGCGCGTCGGCTCCGGCAGCAGTGCCAAGAGATTGAGCGCACGCTGCAGCAACTTCTGGCCGCTCGGCGGCACGGGGGTGTCCTGCTGCACGAGCAGTTCGCCCAGTTCGATATAGCCGGACGCCTCTCGCAGGATGGCTTGGCGACGATGTCGGGGCATGGCGGTCATGGATGCGGAGTGTCTCCAGAAGCCCTTCGCGAACCTGCAGAAGTGTAGTCCGCCGAAACGGAACGTCTGCGCATCTTTCTCTACGCAGATCCCGGGCGGAAGGGTCGCCGCCGGCCGGTTTCGCCGTTTTGCCTGTTTTTTTCCGATTTCCGCACGAAAATGCTGGCGGGTTGCCACTCTTAAAGGAGGAGCCCCTCGTTCCCCCCTCCGCAACGGCGGCCAGGAGCAACATCCATGCGTCTCACACTCAGAACCCTGCTGGCCTGGCTGGACGGCGTGCTTCCCGAAGGCGAACAGCAGGAGTTGGGGGCGAAGGTTTCATCGAGCGTTGTGGCCACGCACCTTGTGGACCGCATCCGCACGGCGGTCGGCCGGACTGCGATCGGCGCCCCCAAAACAGATGGCCGCGGTCTCACGGAAGACCCCAACTCCGTGGCTGAATATCTCGACAACACGCTCTCCTCCGACCAGTTGGAAGCCTTCGAACGGATCTGCATCGAGTCGGAACTGCATTTGGCGGAGGTGGCCGCCTGTCACGGACTGCTGGCGGAGTTGGCCCGCGATCCCACCGTGCAGCATGGGTTGCACGGCGATGAGCGGCAGCGGATTCAGCAGCGGTTGTGGGGCCTGCTGGCAGGCTTGAAGGATCGAGCTGCAACGGAACACAGGGTGACGAAATCCGCCGGCGACGGCCACCACGAGTCACGGGAAACGGCGCACGCCATCCGCGATGCGGTGGCAGCGTCGACGGCCGCGCGGGGGCCGACAGCGGCCGCGGTGCATCGTGTCGCCGATCCCCAGCGGCAGCCGGTCCGGCCAGCGGCAGGGCGTTCGTCGCTTGCGGCATGGGCGGCCGCGGCGGTCGCGGTTGCCCTGCTGCTGACGTTGGCCGGGGTGCTAGCCTGGTCGCTGCTTGGTGGAAATCTCACCGGGGCAGGGGGGCGTGCGTCACTGGAGGTGGCAAGCATGGAGCCGCCGTCGCCTGCCCCCGCCGTTGAGAACGCGAACCCTCCGCCTGAGGCCTCTGCCGCCACTGCGGCGACGACGGAAGTTCCTCCGGCTCAGCCGGCACAGGGAGCGGAATCCGGATCGGAGGCGGTGACGGAGGCGGCGCCGCCTGCACAACCCGTGGCGGCGGTCACAGCGGTGGAGCCCCTGAACGATCCGGCTCTGCCGGCGGCCGCGATGGCGGCCGTGCAACCGGCTGCGGAAGCTCCGCCACCGGCAGCCCCGCAGGGTGCGGAGCAGGCAGTCAGCTCCGCAGAGCCGCAGGATGCGGTGGGATTCGTGGGTGGCGAGGGCGTGCTCCTCCATCTGACGGAGTCGTCGGAAACGACGGCGTGGAGCTTCTTTCCCGTGGGATCCCCGCTTCAGAATCGCGAAGACCTGCTCGTGCCGCCGGTGTTTCAGCCCGAACTCCACGTGCGTGGCGTGACGATTCGGCTCCTTCCCGAAACCCGGGCGGTGCTTTCGCTCGACGCGGATGGCGTGCCACGAATCGAGGTGGTGTTCGGACGCGCCGTGGCGCGGGCCAGTCGGGCCGACGCGCGGCTGGGCATCACCGCGGGCGGGCTGATCGGCACGGTCGATGCCGGGCTGTTGAGCCCGGTGGCGATCGAGGCGCAACTCGATCGTTTTCCTGGCGCTGATCCCGCCGGCACGCCGCCGCTGGTGCGGTCGCGGATCTACGCGGCATCCCGCGGCCTCGCATGGCGGCAAACGGCCGCGGGCGGACTGCCCGTGGCGCGGCCGCTGGAGGGGATCGATGCCCAGGGGATGCTCGACGCGGGCATGTCGCTCGAATGGAGCAGCAACGGTCCCGGCCGGGTCGCCGTCGTCCGTAATCGCGTGCTGCCCTCCTGGATCGAGTCGGGAGCGAGGCCCGAACGGCTCGAGAAGGTGGCCGGTGAGGCGTTGGCCGCCAAGGTTGCGACCACGGTCCCGCTGGGCCGGGCCTTACGGGAACTCGCCGCCGACAAGCGAGCCGAAAACAGAATGCTGGCGGCGTCAACGCTGGCGCTGATCGGCGAATTCGACGACCTCATCGAACAACTCTCGGCGGAGTCGCCCGGACGGAAGCTGGAGCAGCGACAGTGGTCGCAACTCCAGAACGCCACGGTGCCACTGGCGTTGGCACGGGGCGGCAATGCTGCTTCCCGGCTCTACGATTCATTCGTCAATCGGGGGCCACACGGCAAGGCCGATGCGATCTGGGCAATGGCCCGCGGCTTCACCGACGAGGAACTGGTCGCTGGAGCCGATCGCACGCTCGTCGAGGCCCTCGACGACCCCAGCCTGGTCGTGCGGCGGTATGCGAGCAAGGCGCTCATCGACATCACGCAGCCAACCGCCGTAGACCGGACGAGGTATCGCCCCGATGGTCAGCCAGACATGCGGCGAGACGGCGTGCTCTGGTGGAAAAATCAGCTCGAGAAGGGGCAGATCCGTCGCGGGAGTCTGGCCTCTGGCATCGCGGCCCGCACGGCGGGCGAACCGGCCGTGCGGGCCGAGGAATCCCCCGAGGGCCCTGCTGAGGGGCCGGCCGAGGAGCCCGCCGAGGAGTGAGTATGCAGTCTTTTGTGCGGCCTGAGGCCGCGGCATGCGAACGGTTTGTGCCGGCGGAGCGAGGGGTGCTATGATCGGGCAATCGAGAGGCGATTCGCCGCCGGAGCCGGAGACGGCCCAGCCCGGGGATTTCCTCTGGCGGGCCCTGAGGGCCGGGCGTGGTCCGGCCGTGGCTCCACAGGGAGTCGCAGGACAGGGAGTCGCCGGAAAGTTTTGCCAGAGAAGGGAAAGCCCGAGTGCAGATCAACGTTTCAGCAAGGCACGGTCAGCTCAGCGGAGCCACGCAGTCAAAAATTGTGTCGAAGGTCTCTCGCCTGAAGCGGTACTTCAGCCGCCTCACAGCCCTGAATGTGACCGTTGACCTCGAAAATGAAGCCTTGCCGACGGTGGAAATCGTCGCTTCGGCAGAGCATTTTCACGACATGGTCAGCCGGGAACACTCCGGCCAGCTCTGGCGGAGCGTCGATGGGGCCGTCCAAAAGCTCGAGCAACAGCTCAGAAAACACAAGGAGAAGGTTCTGGATCACAAGCACGTGCACAACACGCGCGAATCCTGAACTCGCAGACGCATGAAGTTTTCCGATTTCGTGGCCACGGATGCTATCCGTTCGCACGTCGATGCCCACACCAAGGAGGGCGTCATCCGGGAGATGGCCCAGTCGCTCGTTGACGCCGGCAGCATCGCTGCGGGTGATCTGGAGAGCATCGTCAAGGCCATCATGAAGCGGGAAGACCTTGGCAGCACCGGCATCGGCCGCGGAGTGGCCGTTCCTCACACCAAGCATCCCAGCGTGAACCGGCTGGTCGGCACGGTGGCCGTGAGCCATGACGGCGTCGATTTCGAGAGCCTCGACGGCGAGCCTGTGCAGCTGTTTTTCCTGCTTGTGTCACCGCCAGACAGGCCTGGCGATCACTTGCGGGCTCTGGAAAACATCTCTCGGCAGCTTCGCGACGAAGCGTTCTGCCGGCAGCTCAAGTCTGCCAAGGGGCCAATGGATATCCAGCACCTCTTGGAGGAGGCCGACAGCCACGGGGTGGCGTCGTGAACCCCGTTGTGACGCGGGAAAATGAGGCACTGTTGATAGAAATTCGGGACAGCATGAGTGAGCAGGTGGTCTCGCGCGAGGTCGTGGTTGGGATGTCGCAGGGCTTGCATGCCCGGCCGGCAGACCAACTCGCGCGCGAGGCCCGGAAGTGGCAGTCACGGATCGAACTGCTCAGTGATTCGCAGCGGGTCGATGGAAAAAGCATCCTCGACGTGCTGACGCTCGCCGCCGAGGCGGGCACGCGATTGGTCGTGGAGGCAACGGGGCCCGATGCCCGCGAGGCGCTCGAGGCCATTGGTAGCCTCTTCGACCGCAATTTCAACGAACAGGAAAGGAACGACGGCCAGTAACGTCGGCCCGTCAAGACGTCGAGGATTCCCGACAATCGAGGATTCAGGACGTCGCGGATTTAAGGCTTGTGATGATCGGTGGCCACGGCCAGCCGTATTTTTGTACGCAGTTCATACCCAGTCCAAACGCAGTCCATACAACGAAGGAGCCGCAACGAACCGCGAGGCGCGAGTGCCGCCGGGATCATGATCGCAGCCGCCATGCCCAGCATGGCATGAGCGCGATCTCCCAGGCCGACACAACGCAGCCCGCGGGGGAAATGCGCCCCCATGCTCAAACTCCAGGGAATCGCCGTCTCGCCCGGCGTCACGATCGGCGAAGCACTCGTCCTCGACAGTGAGGGCTTCCGGATTCCGCGCCGCTTCGTGGAACGGAGCGCCGTCGATACAGAGCTTGCCCGGCTCAATCACGCCGTGGCCGAGACGGCCCGCGAGATCGAGCGCAACCGCGATGCGATCCGGGCTGAATTGGGCGAGCAGTACGCCGCCATCTTCGACGCTCATCTGGCGATGCTCCACGACGCCAAACTGCAGGATGAGTTGGCGACGGCCGTCCGCGACCGCAATTGGTGGCCGGAGTATGCCGTCAGTCGCACGCTCCGCCGCTACGCGAAGGTTTTTCAGAACCTCGACAATCACATTTCGCAGCGTGCGCACGACATCTACGACATCGAGAAGAGCCTGCTTCGCAACCTGCTGGGCCAGCGACGCGAGACGCTTGCCGCGATTTCGCAGCCGGTGATCGTGTTGGCCCACAACCTCACGCCCAGCGAAACAGCCAATCTCGACCGGCGGTTCGTGCAGGGATTCGCCACGGAGTTGGGCGGGCCTGGCAGCCACACGGCAATCGTGGCCGAGGGGCTCGAGATTCCGGCGGTGGTGGGCATCGGTCCGTTCCTGGCCGACGTGTCGGGCGGCGAGCCGGTGATCCTTGATGGCAATCAGGGGATCGTGATTCTCCAGCCCGATGAGGAGACCATCGCCCGGTATCGGCTCGAGGCGGAGGCGGCCCGCACCGTTGCAAAGAAGCTCGACCGGCTGCGGGATCTTCCCGCTGTGACCACTGACGGGGTGCGGATCCAGATCACGGGCAACATCGAGTTTCCGAGTGAGGCCGAGCAGTGCCTGAGCCGCGGATGCGACGGGATCGGCCTCTACCGGACGGAGTTTCTCTATCTGACGAGCCGGCGCGAGCCGACCGAAGAAGACCACTTCGCCGCCTACAAGGATGTGGTGCAGGCGATGCCCGGCATGCCGGTGGTCATTCGCACGCTCGATCTTGGCTCCGACAAGATGCACACGGAGACGCAGTCGGAGGAGGAGCGGAATCCCTGCCTCGGCCTCCGCAGCATCCGGCTCTCGCTACGGCAACTGCCGATGTTTCGCACGCAGTTGCGGGCGATCCTGCGGGCCAGCGCCCTGGGTGACGTGCGGGTGCTCTTTCCGCTCGTCTCCACGATCGTCGAACTGCGTCAGGCCCGCATGGTCCTGGCGGACGTCATGGAAGACCTGGCCGAACACGGCATCGCGTTCAACGCGAAGATGCCAGTCGGCATGATGGTGGAGACTCCCGCCGCCGTGATGATGCTCGACGCATTCATCAAGGAGGTCGATTTCGTCTCGATTGGCACCAACGACCTGATCCAGTACACGCTGGCGGTCGATCGGGGCAATAAGGAGGTTGCCGAACTGTACAACGCCTGTGATCCGGCGGTGCTGCGGCTGTTGCGCCGCTCGCTGGACGTGGCAACCGAGGCCGGCGTGCCGGCGACGGTATGTGGTCAGATGAGCGGCAGCGTGATGTACACGCAGCTGCTTCTGGGATTGGGCCTGCGGCAGCTCAGTGTGCCGGCGAGCGCCATCCCAGAAGTCAAGCAGGTGGTCCGAAGTGTTTCGGCCGCCGAATGCCGCGCGATTGCGGAGAAAGCGCTGACGATGGACGCCGCCCGGGAGGTGAAGGCCTACCTGCGCGACCAGTTGCGTCGGCTGCTCGCAGAAACGGTCGCGTAGCAGCAGGTCTGCCAACGTGACACCCTTCCTCCGGGAAGGACAGAGTCATCGAAAGGAAAACGGATATGAAACAGGAAATGCTCATCAACGTGTCGCAGCCGGAAGAGTGCCGGATCGCGATCATGGAAGACGGCGTGCTGGAAGAACTCTACGTCGAGCGGACCAGCCAGGACAATCTCGTCGGCAATATCTACAAGGGCCGGATCGTCAACATCGAGCCGAGCATTCAGGCGGCATTCGTCGACTTCGGCGTGGGCCGCAACGGGTTTCTTCACATCAGTGACGTCGAACCTCAGTATTACCGTCAGGGAGGGCTCGATCCCGACAAGGCCTTCGAGGCGGGAGAGGCCGCCAGTCGCGGTGCCGACATCGAGGAGAGCGATGCAGACGGGCGACCCAAGACTGCCACGCGGCGGAAGCCGCGCCTCGGCGACCGCCCGCGGGTGAAGCCACCCATTCAGGATGTCCTGCGACGGGGTGACGAAGTCCTTGTCCAGGTGATCAAGGAGGGCTTTGGAACCAAGGGGCCCACGCTCTCCACCTACATCTCGATCCCGGGCCGCTATCTCGTACTCATGCCGCCACTGGGTCGCGTGGGCGTGTCAAAGAAGATCGACGACGAGCATGAGCGGCGAGTGCTCCGTGACATCATGCTCGACCTGCGGCCGCCGAAGGGAGTTGGGTTCGTCGTGCGCACCGCCGGCACCGAACGGACCAAGTCGGAGATGGCCCGCGACATGGCCTATCTCCTGCGGCTCTGGAAGTCGATTGTCCGACGGATGCGGAAGTATTCCGCGCCGATCGACATCTACCAGGAGTCGGACATGATCATCCGCACGATCCGTGACATGTTCACGGAAGACGTGGGGCGGATTCTGATCGACGAGCCGGCCGCCTATGAGCGCGCCAGGGAGTTTCTCGAACTGGTGATGCCGAAGTATGTCTCGCGGCTGCAGCTCTACGAAGGCAAGGAGCCGCTCTTCCATCGCTACGGTCTGGAGGAGGAAATCAGCCGCATCCATCAACGCAAGGTGCCGCTCAAGGGTGGTGGTTCGATCGTGATCGACACCACCGAGGCGCTCGTGGCGATCGACGTCAACTCGGGCAGCTTCCGCACCGAGAAGTCGGCGGAGGAAAACGCCTACCAGATGAACCTGATCGCCGCGAAGGAGATTGCCCGCCAATTGCGGCTCCGCGATCTGGGTGGCGTGATCGTGAACGACTTCATCGACATGCGGCGGGAGAAATACCGTCGCGGGGTTGAAAAGGCGCTGCACGACGCCATGAAGCGGGACCGAGCCCGGACCAAGATCCTGCGGACGAGCCCCTTCGGCTTGATCGAGATGACGCGGCAGCGCATCCGGCCGTCGCTGCGGAAGAGCATCTTCCGCGACTGCCCCACCTGTTCGGGCACCGGCATCGTGAAGACCGCCGAGAGCATGGCGATCGAGGTGATGCGAACGCTCCAGCTTTCCGCGACGCGGGACGATATCGCCCGGCTCAACGTGACGGTGCACGACGAGGTGGCGACCTGGATCAATAACCGGAAGCGGCGGGAGATTGCCCAGTTCGAAGATGCCACGCACGTGCAGCTGCACGTCACGGGCAAGGAGAGTGCCTCGCCCGAGCACCTGGTCATCGAGGCCTGGGATTCGACCGGCCGCACCGTGCGGTTCCCGTAAAAACCCATGTTTTCGAGCCCCACTCGACCCAGCGACCATCCATTGTTAGGCTGAGAGGCTCGAAAAACAGCCCGTTTCGGGCTGCGTTGACTATCCCCCTCCCGTTTCTTTCCCAACGTCCTTTCACAGCGGTGACCATCATGGCCAAGTCTGCATCGACCAGCGATTCCTCGACGTCCGCATCCACCATGGCGGGCACCGGCCACCACTACGCCATCGTCGTCGATGGCGGTCGGCAGTATCGTGTCAGCGAGGGCGAGGTGCTCGACATCGACTTCCGCCATCTTCCGGCCGGCAGCGAGGTGGTGTTCGACGAGGTTCTGGCGGTGAGCAAGGCGGGCGTGTTGACGCTCGGTGCGCCGGTCGTGAAGGGTGCGAAAGTGAAGGCCGAAGTGGTTGGGGTCGTGCAGGGCAAGAAAATCTACGTTCAGAAGTTCGCCCGCCGCAAGAATTACCGTCGACGCACCGGCCATCGCTCGATCTCGACGACGGTTCGGATCGCATCGATCGGCTGATGCGGGCTCGCTGCATGCACACGGTGTCCCCCGGGCTTCCGCCCGGGGCTTTTATGGGAGCGTTCATGCAAGCCCGACGCGCAAGCGAGGGACGTTCACGCCCGGCCGAGTATTTCCGCCAGCGGGCCGCCGTGGCGGCAGAGATCGTCGACGCGGGCTGACACGGCCGGATCTTCTTCGACCGGCGGCGCGTGATGCGGCTTGAGCCGGGCGTCGATCACGAGCGGCCCCCGGCAGCCCCAGTGCTTCTGGTGCATCGCCGCATCAACGCCATGCACGTCAGCCGCGGGGTTTGACCGTGTGAACGTCAGCCAGAGAAAGTTTTCCAGGCTCGCGGCGGCGAAGTCGCTGTCATCGACGACCACGACCAGCGGCCAGGCCCGCAGCGGATGGTCGGAAGACATCGCCGTCGTCAGCCGTTCGATGTCGGCCGACCAAGGCGCGGCCGTGGCCGTCGCCCAGATACTCTCATCGCTTGGCGCATCAAGCCGCGGCCGTGGCTCGATCCGTGGACCCTCGACCGCCACGATGCCGGGCAGGCAGACCCGTGGATTGCGGAAGCCATCGGGCAGCGAGGTGCCGGCTGAGAGTTCGCGAGGCAGTGTGCGAACGGCCGGGCCGCGGGCTGCGACCACGAGCTTCGACCCGGCGTTGAAGCCGCTGCCGGAGTAATCGAGGGTGTCGATCGTGGTTTCGGTGTGGAAGTGGCAGTCGCGTCGCCAGTCCACCCGCTCAAGCAAGAGCGCGAGAAAGGGGGCCACGTCGTGGGCGTCGAGGCCAGGGGCATCGCCACCGTTCACGATGAAGAGATACTTGGCCAAAGAAAGCTGCCCCTGGCCAAGGATCGCGGAGGCCTGTGTGAGCAGTTCGGCGGGCCGGCCCGACCGCTTCCAGGGCAGGTAGCGTTCGCTGCCGACGGCCAGGAGCAGGGGATGGACTCCGGAGGCGTCGACCGCGTGCACGCTCGACACGCCAGGCAGCACGGTGGGAATCACGGGGCCAGTGAGTTCGTGCACGAGCCAGCCGAAGAGCGTGTCTTCTTGGGGTGGCCGGCCGACGACAGTCATCGGCCAGATCGCCCCGTCACGATGCCAGACATGCTCGACCCGCATCACGGGAAAGTCGTGCCGCCGCGCGTAGTAGCCCAGATGGTCGCCAAACGGTCCCTCCGGCTTGGTGGCTCCGGGCGAGATCGTGCCCTCGATGACGAAGTCGGCGTCGGCATAGATCGCCGGACTGTGGCCGCGGGTGATCATCGGCAGCCGGTGGCCTGCCAGCACGCCGGCGAATGTCAGTTCAGAAAGACCCTCGGGCAGGGGCATCACGGCCGAGACGGCAAGCGCCGGCGAGCCGCCGACGAAGATCGCCACCCTCAGCGGTTCTTTCCGCTCGAGTGCCGCGGCATGATGCAGGCCGATGCCGCGGTGCAGCTGATAGTGGAGCCCGACCTCGCGGTCGGTCTCGTAGTCGTTGCCCGCGATCTGCACGCGATACATGCCGAGGTTCGACTTCACGAGCGCCCGCCTCGTTCCAGCGTGCCGTGGGTCTTCGGTGTAGACGGCCGGCAGCGTGATGAACGGCCCACCGTCTCCTGGCCAGCTCGTCACCTGCGGCAAGCGTGAGAGCGGAATCTCACGCGCGAGCACAGGCCCCGACCGCACGCGACGGGGCAGCATCGAGAGGGCGTCGATCGGACTCCGCCAGTATCGCCACGGTCGGGCCAGGGCCTGGGTGGGATCGATCTTGAGCTCGACCAGCCGCTTCACGCGGTCGAGCGAGTCGGCGAAGATTCGCTCGATCCGACGCTGCGTGCCGTAAAGATTGATGAGGATCGGGAAGGCCGAGCCCTGCGGGTTTGTGAAAAGAACGGCCGGGCCTCCAACTCGAAACAGCCGCCGCTGAATCTCGGCGATCTCCAGATGCGGATCGACTGGGTGCGCAATCTCGACGAGTTCCCGCTCGCGGCGGAGGGCGGCGGCACAGGCCTGGAGTGAGTGGAATCCCATGGGGCGTTTCTTCCCAACATGGTAGTCCGTCCCCAGAAAAAGGTGACAGCCGCCAAATCTGGGTAGTATCGGTGTCTTCTGGCGAAAGGAGATGGTGCTTGGCAAGGCTGCCCCGATGAGCGTTGACACTCGAAACCTACTGCTGTGCGTGCTCGTCACCCTTGGGACGATGCTCGTCGCCTGGCCCTTCGCGGAAGGCGGCATCTACGATGACTTTTCCTACATCCACATGGCCAAGACGCTCGCGGAGACGGGCCACTTCGCCTACAACGGCTGGCCGACCGCGATGCTCGGGATTCAGGTCTGGTGGGGGGCGGCGTGGATCTGGCTGTTTGGATTCTCGTTCACGCTTGTTCGGCTGAGCGTGCTGCCGCTGGCGGTCGGGGCGGTGGCACTGGTCTACCTGCTCGCCAGGCGTGCCAGGCTCACTCCCGCTGATAGCCTGTTCGCGGCGCTGCTGACGGGCTTGAGCCCGCGGTTCATCATGTTGGCGCCCACCTTCATGACGGACGTGTCATCGCTCTTTTTCCTGATGGCGAGCCTGTATGGATTCGTGCGGGCCGTGGAAGCGGCTCGTCAGGTTTCAGCACGCACCCGAGACACCCTGGCGTGGCTTACCGTCGGCATGCTCTGCGGTGTGCTGGGTGGCACGATTCGACAGACGGTCTGGTTTGCGCCGCTGGCGGGTGCGGCCGTGCTGTCCGTGTGGCCCGGCGTCAGCGTGAGGATGCGGCTGGTAGCGATCCTCTGCGGAGTGCTGGGACTGGCCTGCATCGTGGTCGGCGTACGTTGGTTTAATAGCCAGCCTTATGCGATCCCCACCCGTTCGCTATCGCGCATGGCTTTGGGTGTCACGGAGTTCGGCACCATGGTTCGCACGATGGCCTGGTTGATTGTGGGCAGTATGAGTGCGATGCTGCCGGTGTTTTTCTACCGACTTGCCGCCCTCCGGCAGTGGCGTCGTGACCACATGGCCTGGTTGGGCAGCTCGCTCGCCACGGATGTCATCATCGTGGCGGTACTGGCTCTGGTGTTCTTTCCCGCGGCCGTCGTCGGGGCCCTGGAAGTGGCCGCGATCCCAGCGGAAGCGGCGCCGATAATGGAACGCGGCGTGAGGGTCCTCAGGGGGCTACGAATCGGCCTGATGCTGTTGCTCGCGTTGGCAGCGGTGGCAACGATGCTGAAGTGGCGTGGTGCCATCATGTCTGCCGCCCGGCACACACCGGCGGCGATCGCGGTCTCGCTTGTCTATCTGTTGCCATACTCGGTGGCTGTCATGCAGGCATCGCAGACCACCGGCGGTCTCTTTGACCGCTATTACTTGCCGTCTATGCCCCTGCTAGCCTGTGGGTTGCTGTACGGCGGCGGGGCAACGGCGACCTCGTCCGCCGTTCGGCGGAGTGCGTTTTGGGGCTGGGTGTTTATTGCGATCGTCGCGGTCCCGGAGATCGTGAAACTGCACGATATGTTCGCGGACTGCCGTGCCCGCCTTGCCGCGGTAGCCCACCTGGAGGATCACGGAGTGGCTCGCGACCGCATCATGGCCGGCTGGCAGATCGACGGCTGGGAGCAGATCGAACGGGCGGGCTACATGAATGATCCACGGATCCGCGTGCCACCCGATGCCTTCCAGGCGTTTCAGCCCGATGCCTACCCGGAGAATCTTTTCCTTCGTGAGCGACTCTCGGTGCTGACGCCTGAATACATCGTGACCGACAAGCCCGCGCTGCACCCTGGCGACGGCACGAAGTTCCCCACGTTCCCCTACACATCGTGGTGGCCCCCCTTTCACCGCGAGATCGTCATCTGTCATCAGACGCCCACGCAGACGAGCACGAAGCTTTGATGGTCATTCAACCGGTTAGCCTGGTGTGTTTCCGCGCGTTTTTCGCCATTCTATGAACACACGACTTTTGTCATGGACATCGACCGTCGCAATCTCATCCTCTGTGTGCTGGTCACCCTCGCGGCGATCCTTATCGCCTGGCCGTTTGCCGAGGGCGGATATATCGATGACTTCTCCTACATCCACATGGCCAAGACGCTCGCGGAGACGGGCCGCTTCGCCTACAACGGCTGGCCGACCGCGATGCTCGGAATTCAGGTCTGGTGGGGAGCGGCGTGGATCTGGCTCTTTGGATTCTCGTTCACGCTCGTGCGGCTGAGCGTGTGGCCGCTGGCGCTCGGGGCGGTGGCGCTTGTGTACCTCATCGCCCGCCGCGCGAGCCTCTCTCCGTCTGACAGCCTGTTCGCTGCGATCCTCACGGGCCTGAGCACGCTGTTTCTGCCGCTCGCCCCGACGTTCATGACCGACATCCCGGCGTTTTTCCTGCTGCTGGCCTGCCTTTACGGCTTCACGCGAGCGGCCGATGCCGCCGATGCGGTTCCAGCAGGGAGCACTCACGTCGCGCCGCGGCGGGCGTTGGCATGGCTGGCGATCGGCACGCTTTGCGGCGTGCTCGGAGGCACGATCCGGCAGCCAGTCTGGTTCGCTCCGATCGCCTGTGCGGCAGTGCTCTGCCTGTGGCGGTTCGGCGGCCTGAGTTGTTCTGATCACCGGGTGTTCCGACTGGCCGCGCTGGTCTGCGGCGTGATCGGCATGGTGGCACTCATCGCGGGCACCCGATGGTTCAGTCAGCAGCCGTATACGATTCCCACCAAACTCCCCTCGCTCGAAGCCATCGCCCAGTTTAGGGTCGCGTCGATCGCCCGGGAGGCTGTGACGGTAGTGACCGAGTGTGCCCTGAAAGTGCTGCCGGCCATGCTCTTCTGCCTGCCATGGGTCGTGGAGCACGTGTCAGCCGGCATGCGAACGCGGTGGGGCCGCATCACGGCGGTCGTCACCGCTATCGCGATGATGGGGGTGCTGGCGGGAACCATGAGCCGGTCGTTCGAATCGCCGCTGGGGCTGCTCAGTGGCAGTTGGAGGCCGACCGGCCACGCTCTGCATGATGCGGGCGTGGGGCTGATCCGCTGCGGTGTGCTGGGGATGGTCGTCTCGCTATCCGTGGCCGGGACGGTCGCGTTGGCCTGTGCCCGCGTCATGCCCGCGGCTGCGTGGCGGCTGCCGCCCGCGGTCGTCCTGCCGCTGGCCTACCTCGTGCCCTACAGTGCGTCACTCTTGCTCGTTTCCCAGACCACCGACGGCATCTACCCCCGCTACTACCTGCCGTTCCTGCCGGCGCTGACCTGCGGGATCCTGTTCTGTACCCGCTCCTTGCCAGCCGCACGCTCTGCCGCCGCCGACCGCCGCTCAGTGCTCGGCTGGCTGCTGGTCGGCTTTTTTGCGCTGCGCGGCATCGCGATCCTGCACGACGAATTCGCTGACACGCGGACGAGGCTGGGGGCCATCGCCTTCCTGCAGCAGCAGGGAGTGCCGAGGGAGCGAATCACGTCGAAGTGGGTGATCGACGGTTGGGAGCAGATCGAGCGGGCGGGGTATGTGAACGACCCACGGATCCGGGTTCCCGCCGATGCCTATCGAGCCGACGTGCCGTGTGACTATCCAGACCCGAAGTTTCGCGACCAGTTTCCTGCCCTGCGGCCCGACTTCATGGTGGTCGATGAGCGGGAGATCACGCCGGGTGCTAGCGGCGACTTCCCGCGGTTTCCCTTCACGGCCTGGTGGCGGCCGCCGTACCTGCGGGCGATCGTGATCCGCAGCCAGCCGCTCCCAGACGGCCCCGCACGGTAAACTGAAGCACCCCCTTTCCTCAGGAGCAGTTATTCCATGGTCAGTCTCACCAGCACCTACGAAGGCGGGCTGCGGTGCCGCGCCACGCACGGCCCGTCCGGCACTACGCTCATCACCGACGCGCCGGTCGATAACCATGGCAAGGGGGAGAGCTTTTCGCCCACCGACCTCGTCGCCACGGCACTCGGCGCCTGCATGATGACGATCATGGGCATCGTGGCGGAGCGACATGGTCTCAATCTCGTCGGCATGAAGGCCGAAACCGTCAAGGAGATGAGCAAGGACCTCCCGCGGCGGATCGCCAGCCTGCGAACCACGCTCACGATCCCGCTGCCGCCCGATCACCCGCAGCGGCCCTTGCTCGAGCAGGCGGCCCACACCTGTCCTGTGCACAAAAGCCTCTCCTCTGAGATCGATGCGGCGATCGAGTTCGTCTGGCTGGGTGCGTGATGCCGGCTCCCGATCTCTTCTCTGCTTCGCGGGCCGCCAATGTTGCCCGGGCCGCGCCGCTGGCTGCGCGGATGCGGCCGCGGCGGCTGGCCGACTATGTCGGGCAGGCGAAGGTGGTGGGACCGGGCATGCTCTTGCGTCGGCTCATCGAGGCCGACCGGCTAGGCTCCGTGATTCTTTATGGGCCGCCCGGCGTCGGGAAAACGACGCTCGCCGAGATCATCGCCCGTGAGACGAAGCGGCGGTTCGTGGAACTCTCCGCGACGGCCTCGGGCGTGAAGGATGTCCGCGATGTGCTCGAGGCGGCCCGCCGCCGCCTCGAGGACGACGGCCAAAAGACATGCCTGTTCGTCGACGAGATCCACCGCTACTCGAAGGCACAGCAGGACGTGCTCCTGCCCGACGTGGAGAACGGCGTGATTGCGCTGATCGGGGCGACCACGCAGAATCCCTTCTTCGCGCTGACGAGTGCCCTGGTCAGCCGTAGCCGCATTTTCGAATTGGAGGCTCTGTCGCGGGACGACATTGCCGACATCCTCAGACGCGCGGTGGCCGACCGCGAGCAAGGCCTCGGCAACGAACGGATCGATCTCACGCCGGAGGCGGTCGCCCTACTCGTGGAGACGTCCGACGGAGACGCGCGGCGGGCGCTCGGAGCCCTCGAGATCGGCGTGCTCTCGAGCCCCGAGCGGCCGCTCGTCTTCACGGTGGAACTCGCCCGCGAGAGCGTGCAGCGGAAGGCGATCACCTACGACTCGGGCGACACCCACTACGACTGTGCGAGCGCCTTGATCAAGAGCATCCGGGGCAGTGATGCCGACGCCGGTCTCTACTGGCTCGCGCGGATGCTGGAGGGGGGCGAGGACGTGCGGTTTCTCGCGAGACGGCTGGTGATTCTCGCGAGCGAGGACATTGGGAACGCCGATCCGCGGGCCCTGATGATTGCGGTGGCGGCGATGCAGGCGACGGAGTTTGTGGGGCTGCCCGAATGCCAGCTCTCGCTGTCGCAGGCGGTCACCTACCTGGCACTCGCGCCCAAGAGCAATGCCTGCACGACTGCGATCGGTGCCGCCCGCCGCGATGTTCGCGAGCAGGCGGTGATCCCGGTTCCGCGGCACCTGCAGGATAAGCACTATGCCGGTGCCAAGCAGCTCGGCCATGGCCAGGGCTACGAGTATTCCCATGATGCGCCTGAAGGGATTGCCGCGCAGGATTACCTTGGCGTGGAAAAGCGGTATTACGAGCCGACCGATCGCGGATTCGAGCGCGATCTTTCCGAGCGGCTCGCCGAGATCAGGCGGCGGCTGGCGGGCGATCCGCCGCCGGGCTGACGGTGACGAGCCCGCGAAGCTCCGCACGCATCTCGTGGCAGAGCACCTCTTCGAGCCGGATGAGTGCCCGGGCCACCACGGCGCCGTCGAGCACACGATGGTCGGCGATCAGCGTCACCAGGCAGTTGCCGTCGGCATCGAGCGGTGCGTAGGAGAGGCTCGTCGTGCAGATCGTGGGATGGAAGCGGTTGGTGGCCCCCATGCCCGCCAGCGTGGAGAGACTGAAGGTGCCGATCCGGGCGGCCCGCTTCCGGGAGAACGAGTTCATGTTCCACCGCAGGATCGTCCGCCGGAGGAACCCCGGCACCATCTCGAGTTGTAACTGCCGCTTGAACATCTCCTCGACCGGCTTTGTCGCGCAGTCGACGATGAACTGCTGAATCTCGTGAAGCGGCTTGGCATCGGGCGCGACGATCCGTGCCCAGAAGAGCCGGTCTTCTCCATCCTCGATGCGGTTCACGGCCAGCGTGGCCACGGTTTCTGCGGCGGTGGCCAGGCGGCGGCCGGGAAACCCTTGCACCAGCCAGGTGCGGAGCACGGGCATCTCGCGGGCGACGAGCGCATAGGCCTTCAGGAAGACCGCCGCCCAGCCGATCCGCGCAGTGCCAGCCGAAGCGTTTTTCCCAACAGCAGCACGGGCCGCCGCAAGCGGGCCCAGCGGCATCGTCCGTTCAACCGGAAAGAGCGGGATCTCCTGGGCGAGCCGGGCCACGTCGCTGACACATCCCCGGGCCGCGGTGAACCGGCTCGTGGTGACGATCGGGGCATGGCTCGGCATGGCGGGCTCTCCTGCGATGGAAGGAGCTGTCATTGAATCGAATCGGCCACGGCCGTGGAATGTCAATTCAGGGCGGCGGGACCGGGGCAGGGGGCCATGCCGGGGTTCTGGCGGGCCACGCGGCTGCAAGGCGGGCAGTCGTGGACGCCGGCAAAAGTGTGTTAAACTACTCGGGCCGTTCCTACGGTGGTGGCTATAGCTCAGCTGGTTAGAGCACTAGATTGTGATTCTAGGGGTCGCGGGTTCGAGTCCCGTTAGCCACCCTTTCTTTTCAGTCCATCCGGGATCTCCACGCGTGAAGCTGGAATCCCGGTCACTGGCCGCTGCGGTTCATCAGAATCTGCGCCAGCCAGAATAGGCCGCTGATCACGATGCAGGTCGTCACCGGCACATACAAGCGGAATCCCTCCCGCTCGATCCGGATATCGCCCGGCAGATTGCCGAGTGGAAATCGTGGCAGACCTTCCGGAGCGAATGTCCACCACAGTCCGAGTCCCACCGCGAGGAGTCCAGCGAGAATCAACAGACTGCCTGGATTCATTTGTTTCAGGGTCCTTGAAGCTTGAACGGAAGCCGTCCTCGGGACGTCGCAAGGAGTGTATCAACGCAGTGAGGGCACTCAAACGGAAACCCAGTCCTGCTCGACGGTCGATGTGCCGCCGACCCGTATTCCCTTGCTGGCGGCCGCGGCTTGGATGAAGAGATGGGCTTATGCAAGCCCGAATCGCCAGCAAGGGAATCCTGAAACGACCGAATGAGACACGCAGCTGCCGGCCCACCACTTCCGGCCGCGTCCCCTTTTCCACTTCTTCGTGCGTTCTAGGCGGCGTTACGCCGGGACTGGGCAGTCGCTTCGCGTGCGGTTGCTTGGTAGCCCTCGATCGCCATTGCGATGGCATCCAAGGCATCGAACACGCTGACCTCACCCTGCTCAAAGGTGTCAGCCGCCGCCTTGATGTCGGCCAGTGTCAGGATTGCAGCCGTTGCGTTCTTCCCGCCCCAGTACGTAGCCATGGAATCTCCTTCATGCATCACACGCTCCCGGCCAAACATCCGTGCTTGGCTTCGGGCGTATTCAACAAGGTCTGTCGCTTCATGTCTTTCACGAAGCGACCGCAATGGGTGAGATTCATCCCAGAGCCTTTGTTTCACGATACGATCACGAACACGACTTGTACCGCGAGTCATTGAGGAGCACTCAACCTTGCAGAGTGAATCCCCGACCATCGCTATGACCAAGGGTGCCGGTCTGGCCGGATAATGGAACCGACATCCGTCTCGTGACCCCTCACTTGCGTGTCACGGATCGGCGAGGGATCAGATCCCGTGTCCAGCCGACAGGGTGTTTACCAGCGTCACCGGCATGTCGCCCGGAAGCTACAGAAGGCAGTTCAGGCCGACCGTCGGTTGAAAGCGGCCACGAGCGGAGTAAGGCGGATTCGCCCGCTTGCGCTTCGGGATTGTATGGTCCCCCGCTTTCATCCAAGCCCGCGACGCAAGCAAGGGAGTCCGGTCTCCTGCACGTCCCGCCCCGAATGAAATCACCGGCCGAATTATTTGCCGGCGCCGCCCAGGTCGAGCTTGCTCCACTTTCGGCCGGTGAGCTTGGCAGCATTGCCAGCCGAGAGCGGGCCGTTGTTCTTGAATGTCAGCGACTGCAGCTTTGGCATCGCAGCAATGTTTTCTACGGAGGCCTCCGTGACGCCAGTCTCCCGGATCGAAAGTTCCTTCAAGTTGGGCAGTGCCGCGATCACGGCGACCGATGCGTCGGTCATCTTCGGCAGGCTCCAGATGTCGAGTACCTCGAGGTCTTTCGCCGCCGCGAGCTGACGCAGCCCCTCGTCGCCGAGGCTTGCCAGTTCGTGGAGATAGAGCCGCTTGAGCCGCGGGAGCTTTGCCACCACCGCCAGCGCCGGATCGCCGACGTCGGGCAGGTCTCGCAGCGTGAGTCGCGTGAGCGGCAGGCCCGCGAGTGCGAGGACCCCGTCGGTGCCAATCCCCTGGCAGCGGAAGACTTCGAGCGACGAGAGCTTCGACAGCTTCGCAAGTTGCGGCCCCGACGCGTTCGTGATCACGAAGTCCTGCATGAGCAGTGACTCGAGCGTCTTGCTCTGGGCCAGACCTTCCAGGCCGGCATCGGTGACAGACGTGCTGCGGTGCTTGAGCGCGGTGAGGTTGGGCAGCCTGCCGACGACCTCGAGCGTCATGTCGCCCGCCTCCATGTTGCCCCGCAGGTCGATGGCCCGCAGTTCCAGCATCTTCGACAGCCGGCGCGTGTTCAGGTCGTTGAACCGGTTCTGCAGGAGCGTCAGCCGCTCCAGCTTCCCGAGGCTGGCGATCAGCTTCATCGCGGCCCCAGTCATGTTGGTGTTGGACGAGAGGTCGAGTTCAACGAGGTTTGGAAACGACTGCACGATCTTCTCAACTCCCGCGTCCGTGATGGCGCTGTTGGTCAGCGCCAGCGTGTCGAGGTTTTTCAATCGGGTGAGTTGCTCCACCATCTCATCGTTGAGAACACGGCAGTTGAGAATCCGCAGCGTTCGCAGATCACTGAGCCGACCGAAGAGTGCCACGTCGTCGGCTCTGATTTCGGCACCATCCTCGATCGCGATTTCGGTGAGACGGCCGTCGCCGTCGAGCTTGGATGTCGCATCTTTGCCGAGGGATTCGAGGCGGGTTTTCGCCGTCGCCACATCGCCGGCCGCCGGCTGCGCCAGTGCGAAACCGCCTCCTGCGGAAAGCAGCACGGCCGCCGCAACGAGCATGAGCACCAGCGGAGCCGGTCGGCCGCATTGCACCAGAGTTTTCATGTCAGCCTCGTTGAGGGGGGAACACTATTTGCCAAGGAGTGGGATCGGTCTACCGGCATGGAAAGCGGTATGTGGTGCGACCCGGAATTCCCCGGCGTCCGCCGGGGGCTTCCGGTTGAACGGGGTGGAGAGCTCTCGTGCGTCAGTCGAGCCGGTATCCCTGCGGATAGGTCGGCTTGATCAGATCGGCCACGCGGGGCGTCTTGAGGGCTCCCAGATTCGTCACCTTCAGGTCTTTGGCATCCCACTCGACCTTCTCGCCCCAGTCGCCCATCTCGCCGTTGGATCCGCCCTTGGCTGCCGCCCAGACGGCGAGGTTGCCGAGCAGGATGGTCTCGGTGAGCGGGCCACCGCGGTCGACGAAGTTCGACTTGCAGATCTTGGGGTCGCCTGCCCGCTTGGCGCGGAACAGTTCGAACATGTTGTTGACGTCGTTGCCCTTCCCCTGATCCTCGGCCTTCTCGTACTCGACGTTCGCCTTCTCGACACCCTTGAGTTCGTACTTTCCGCAGTAGTCGTCGGAAGAGTAGAAGGCTCCCTTCTCACCCACGATCAGCACGCCGCTGTCGGAAACCTTGTCGATACCCCACTTCGAGAAGATTTCCGCCGGTGGCTTGTTGCCCTTGCGGTCGTACCACCAGAACGGAATCGCCGGCCGCTCCTTGGTCTCGGGAAATTCAAACTTGATGATCGAACTGGCCGGGAAGCTGTCGAAATCGTGGCCCGTGGTCTTCGCCACCACCGAGATGGGGTCGCGGAGGCCGCATGAGGCGAAGGGCACCGTCAACTGATGGCAGGCCATGTCGCCCAAGGCCCCAGTCCCGAAGTCCCACCAGCCACGGTGCTGGAAGGCATGGTAGAGGCCGGGCCAGTATTCCCGAGCCGGTGCCACGCCGAGCCAGTTTTTCCAGTCCAGCCGCTCGAGCGCTTTGCCGATCTCCTGCTGCTTCTTCTTGAGCAGGTCCTGGACGATCTCCGCCACCTCCTCGGCAGTCGTCGTCGGATCCTCTTGTCCATCTACTTCCGACATCGCCTGGGTCTGGTATTTCCGCATGTTCACGCGGCGATTCGGGCCCTGGGCCCAGACGGGACGATTCGACCAGGCGTAGACCTCCTGAAGCGTTCCGAGGACGCCCGATCGGAGCTGGGCAATCGCTTCGCGGGAGGAGTCGAGCGCCGTGCCCTGGTTGCCCATCTGCGTGGAGACGCCCTTGGAGGCCATCTCCTGCGCGACGTTGGCCAGCAGCCTCGCCTCGTAGATCGTTCGTGTCAGCGGCTTCTGGGTATAGCAGCTGATGCCCAGCCGCATCGCGTCGAGCGTCGCCGGAGCATGCATGTGGTCTGGCGTGCTGATCGTGCAGATATCGATGTTCTTACCGTGCTTGGCAAGCAGCTCGCGGTAGTCGGTGAACCGCTCGGCATTTTTGAACTTTTCCGAGCCGCCCTTCTTCTCCAGCGTGTTGCGGTCCACGTCGCAGATCGCGATCACGTTGCCAAAGAGGGCCGCGTTGTCGGAGTCGCTGCCCCCTTTGCCGCCCACGCCGATGCAGGCGACGTGAAGCTGCTCACCGGCCGACTGACTCCATGCCTGGCGGCCGCCAGTGGCGACGAAATAGCCGGCACCGGCCATGGATGCTGTCTGAATAAAGCCGCGACGCGTGGTGGAGGGCATGACGGGATCCCGAGAGTGTTCTGTGCAGGGAAGCAAAGACGCGGACGCGGGTGCACGGGCCGCGCTGCGGAAACGAAAGACGGGCTTTCATGAGATCGTAATCTGTCAGGCTGGCGATGGCTAGCCTTCAGGGAGGGGTGGTCGCGGGCAGATTTTGAACGACGAGGCAGTTTTTACGGGCTGTTTGACGGACCCCGCCGAGAGCGGTATCACACGTTCACAGGCCTCAACCCCATTCCTCCCGCCCCTCGTTCGCGGAGCCATCAAACATGATTCTGGGAAAACTCTGGAAGGCGCTCGCCGCGCAGATGAACAAGGTCGCCAACTACTTCTGGACGGCCGATCCGGTCGCCCAGTTGCAGTATGAGTACGACAAGGCGGTCGATCAGATGAAAGAGGGTCGGGAGGGCCTTGAGCAGTATCGGGCGCTTGTAGAGCGGGTGATGCGGCAGGTGAACAGCTGCCGCGAGCATGTCTCGTCGCTCGAGGCCCGAGTGAAAGCCTACCTGCAGGCTGGCGAGCGGGAGACGGCGGCGCGGTTTGCCCTCGAACTCCAGAAGGCCAAGAAGGACCTCGCCGAAAACGAGGCCCAGCTCAAGCTCCACGAGACCGCCTACGACAACAACGTCACCAAGGTGAAGCACGCCACCAAGAAGCTCGGTGATCTCAAGACCAAGATCCAAAAGTACGACGCCGACCTGAAACTCTCGCGGGCCGAGGCGGAACTGGCCAAACTCGCCAACAGCTTCAACTTCGACATCACCACCGATTTTGGCCAGATCGAGGATGTGATCCAGGACAAGATCGGCCTCAATCGAGCCAAGGTCCGCGTGGCGGCCGATCTGTCTGGGGACGGCCTCGACAAGATCAAGGCCGAGCAGGCCGTTGAGAAGAACATGGCCGACCAGGCCCTCCGCGAGTTTGAGGTGGATATGGGCATGGTCACTCCTGAGACCGCCGGTGTGACGGCTGACGACAAGGAACTGGGCAGCGAGCGGACGAAGCAGACGTTGGGCTAAACCTGAACCACTCTGGGAACCGCCAATCGTGACCAACGCTGACCATTCTGCCGACCAGCCCGCCCCGCCATCCGCCCCACAGCCATCCGCCCCGCAACTGGGTACGGCCTCCTCGGCCGGTCCATCGGCCGCGTTACCCGCCTGGTGCCCGGCGTGGGCGGAAAGGCTTGGCGACGCCTATCTCTCCGGCACCAGCTGCGTGTTTCTGCTGCACGGCAATGTCCGAGACCTTGTGCCGCTGGGGCCGCCTGAGAGCCAGCCGCCAGCCGGCTGGGGCACGGTGCCCGATTTTCTGGCGCGGGAGCTGTTTGGCCGTTGGGATATCGTGCTCGCGTATGACGTGGGGAAGGGGCTGCGGCCGCTGGCCGGTCCCGACGCCAACCGGCTCCGAACGATGGCGCAGTGGCTCACCGAGCGGATGGGCAACGCCGCCAACTGGCCACGCGACCCTGATCAGGCGATCGCGGCGATCGATGCCCTGCTCGAACGCAACCTCATCGACCCGCCTGAGCAGCGAAAGCGGATTGCCGTGGTGCTCGATTACGGCCAGTATCTCGCGCCGGCGGGTGATGCCGCAGCCAGCGCTCGCACGGGTGCTGGCCGGCTCGTGCGGATCGTGTCGTGGGCGACCAATCCGCTGCTCCGGCGGGTGAACGTGGCGATCGTGCTGCTCACCGACAGTCTTGCCGAACTGCATCCGCGGCTGGTCACCAACGCGGCCGTGACGGCGATCGGGATCCCTCTCCCCGATAGCGAGGAGCGGACGCGGTTTGCCGTGGCGACCGCCCAGACGGCCGGGATGCCCGCCGCGCAGATGGAGGCGGTGCAGCGGATGGCCGCGGTGGCAGGCGGCCTGACACTCGAGAGCCTGCGATCGGTGATCACGATGTCGGCCCGCGACGGCTCGCCCCCTGACGGGCCGGAATTCGCGGCCAAGAAAAAGGACCTCATCGAGCGATCGTGTCAGGGACTGATCGAGTTCATCCAGCCGCGGCTCACCCTCGATGCGGTCGCCGGCCATGCCGAGGCGAAGAACAGGCTCGAGGCAGACGCCCGCGCGATCAAACGTGGCCAGTTCGAGAGTGCGCCGATGGGCTACCTGATCTGCGGGCCGGTCGGCACCGGCAAGAGTTTCATCGCCGAGTGCTACGCCGGCAGTGTCGGCATCCCCTGCGCAGTGCTCAAGAACTTCCGCAGCAAGTATGTCGGCGAGACGGAGGGCAACCTCGAGCATGCGCTCGACGTGCTCCGGGGACTCGGGCCGGTTGTCGTTGTGATCGACGAGGCCGACGCCGCGCTTGGCAACCGTCAGTCGGATGGCGACTCGGGGACGTCGGCACGAGTCTTTTCGATGATCGCCCGGCAGATGGGCGACACGCGGTATCGCGGCAAGATTGTCTGGATGCTGCTCACGAGCCGTCCCGATCTGCTGCCGATCGACCTCAAGCGTCAGGGCCGGGCCGAGGTGCATATCCCTCTCTTCTATCCCCACGATCAGCAGGAAATGGACGCGATGTTCACCGCCATGGCACGAAAGTGTCATGCGAAATTGGCCGCGGGCCTGCCGGGGCCGATCGACCTCGAACTCGGGCTCTCTGGTGCCGACATCGAAAGTGTCGTCCTCGCTGCCAAGCGAAAGGGGCTGGAGCGGGCGGCCGATGCGGGCCAGCCCAGTCCCGACACGATTTCCGAGCAAGACCTGAAGGCCGCGCTCGACGACTTCATGCCCTCGGCGCAGGGGTTGGAGAAGGAGATGCAGGAGATCGCCGCGGTGCTCGAATGCACCGAGAAGCGGTTCCTGCCCACGCGCTGGAAGGAGCAGGTCGGGAAGCCCGGTGGCCGGGCGCACCTGCAGGAACGATTGGCGGCGATTCGCGAGGTGATCGGTTCCTCGTGAGGATGCTTGCGCGATAAAACTGTCGGTCCAGAGTCACCCGAAAACACCCCAAAGGAGATTTCATCATGTCCAAGGCATCCGCAGGCAAGACCCCGTGGTTCGACGAGGCCAGTGAGGCCCCCATGCTCGTTGAATACGCCCGCAAACTCGATTCGTTCCTGGACGTGGTGGCCGACGGCCGCGTGGAAACGAAGGAAATCGAGGAGCAGGAGCACCGCGTCGTGGCCCTCATGAAGGAGGTCGAGCCGCTGCTTTCGCCGGAGGCCCACGAGAAGGTCACGCGTCTGCTCTGCGAGGTGACGGCGTATGATCTCATGAATGCCTTCTATATGGCGGGCAAGTCGCGACCGCTGACGAAATTTCGCGGATAATGAGTCCGGCAAGGGCTGGCTGATTCGCGCTCTGCTGTGACGCTTTTATCTCGCTTCTATTTTTTGTTTTCGTGCACTGCACGCGGGGAGGTGTTTGATGGCTGGCCAACCCAAGGCTCCGTTCTGGCTCACTGTCTGGGCCGTCATTCTCGGTCTCGTGGCGCTCGCTGCCTGGCGGGCCGGGATGCTCGACCAGTTTGGCCTGGGGCGGCCGGCCGGCGGTGGGGGCAACGCCGCGGCACGGCAGGCGGGGCCGGTGGGCGGTGGGCCGGTCGGTGACGGTGATGGGCCAGGACAGGCAGGGGGTGGAGCGACCGGCAGTGGCACCGGCGGCGAGGGGGTGCTCTTCGAGGCTGGTGATTCCGCAGTGCCGACCACGGTCAAGGAGTACACGTTCAAGCCGGCCGAGAAGCTGCCGCCGGTGAAGGGCACCAGTGCCTACAAACCACTCGAGGATGACACGGTCCGCTTCGCGCTGAATGTCTGGGCCGGCTGGAGTCCGATCATCCTCGCCAACAACGGCTTCAAGGCTGGAAAGGTCTGGCAGGCACCGGGCGGCAAGCCGTTCAAGATCGAACTCGTGCTCATCGACAACCCCGTGACGATGCGTGATGCCTACGCCGCCGGCGAGGTGCACATCGGCTGGGCCACGCTCGACATGATCCCGCTGTTTCTGGAGGGGCTCGTCGATCGCACCGGCGCGCCGAAAGACTCCCGCGTGATGCCGCGGGTGTTTCAGCAGGTGGACTTCTCCAACGGTGGCGACGGCATCGTCGTCCGTGAGGGGATCAAAACGGTTCGCGATCTGGCGGGCAAGAAACTGGCGCTGGCCCAGAATTCGCCGAGCCAGTTCTTTGCCCTCAACATGCTGGTGGCCGGTGGTCTGCAGCCGGGCGACGTGGACATGGTCTACACCGAAGATGCCTTTCAGGCGGCCGCGGCTTTCAACGCGCAAAAGGATCTCGCCGGCTGTGTGTCGTGGGCACCCGACATCTACAACCTGGAGAAGTCCAAGGGCAATCGCATGCTCGTCACCACCCAGACGGCGAACCGGCTGATCGCCGACGTCTGGTTTGCACGGGCCGACTTCGCCAAGGATCATCCCGACAAGATCGAGGCGATCGTGAGGGGCATCTTCGACGCGATGGAGCTGCTCAAGACCGAATCCGCCCGGGCGAAGGCCGCCGAACTGATGTCGGCCGGCTACAACATCCCCGCCACCGACACGCTCTCGATGCTCGGCGACGCCCACAGCACGAACTGGGCCGAGAACTACCAGTTCTTCATCAACCGAAACAATCCGGCCAACTTCGAACGGATCTGGAAGCAGTCCTACTATCTCTACCGTCGCATCGGCGCGATCTCGAATCCCCCCGTGCCGTTCGATCAGGTGATGGACTTCTCGGTGATCCAGAAGCTCGGGGCGGAGCCGAAGTATGCGGAGACAAAGGACGAATACGCCAAGCCTCTGCCGCCAAAGACGCTCTCGCAGATCCGGGCCGAGAACGAGGAGATTCTCACCAACACCGTGGTGATCCACTTCTTCCCCAACAGCTGGGATCTCCGCAAGCGGATCGTGCGGCGAATCGACGGCCGGGAGGTCGAGGAGCCGTATGACTCGACCGTGGATCTCGTGCTCGACGAGGTGGGCGTGCTCGCCAAGCAGTTTGGGAACGCTCGCATCGTGATCGAGGGGCACACCGACAGCTCGATGAAGGGGTCGGTGCCGGCGGCGATGGTGAAGGAGCTTTCCCGCGAGCGGGCGGCCGCCGTGAAGGAGGCGCTCGTGGGGAAATTCGACTTTGACGAAAATCGGTTCGCGGTCGATGGCGCCGGCTGGGATCGCCCTGCCGATGCCGAGCATCCGGATGATCATGCGAAGAACCGCCGCGTCGAGATCAAGGTCTATTCGGCGGAGAAGGAATGACCGCGTCAGGTGGTGCTGGGGAGGCGTCTGAGATGGCGGGGGAGTTGGCGGCTGGGGCGGGACGTTCAACGAATGCCATAGCGGTACCGGTAGGGCCCCTGCGAGGCGACGCCCCCGCGGCGACCGCGTTGCTCTGGGGGATCACCTGTGTGGCGTGTGTGTTGGCTGCCTGGTTTATCGCCACGGCCGGCGATGCCGAGGCCCGCTTCATCAGTCCCGCCATGTTGCCAAGCCCCAGTGAGACCTTTCGCGAACTGCCACGTGTGTTCGGCGAACGGAGACTCGTGGCGAATACGGTCCGCACGCTGATGCGGGTCTGCTTTGGCTTCGGGCTGACCGCGGTCGTCGGCGTGCCGCTGGGAGTGCTCGCCGCCTGTTTTCCTGCGGTGAGGGCCTTCCTCGCGCCGCTGACCGTCTTCGGACGCAACATTCCGGTGGCGGCGCTCATCCCACTCACGTTTTTTCTGTTCGGTATCGGTGAATTCCAGAAGGTGATGTTTCTCTTCATCGCCAGCGTGGCCTTCGTGGTGAGTGATACGACCGCCGCGGTGCTGGACGTGCCGCAGCGGTATGTCGATACGGCGCTGACGCTTGGTGCCTCGCGTCTGCAGATCATTCTGAAGGTGCTCGTGCCGCTGGCGGCGCCAGCCATTTTCAACTCGCTCCGTCTGCTCTTTGGGCTGGCATTTGGCTACGTCATGCTGGCGGAACTCGTGAAGTTTGGCAGCGACTCCGGTGGTCTTGGTGATCTCATCAATATGTCGCAGCGGCGGGGCGAGCGGGAACCGATCCTGATCGTGCTCGTGATCATCCCGCTGATCGCGTATGCGATCGATCGGGCGCTCTGGTGGCTGCAGTGCGACCTCTTTCCGCACCGCTATGGCGGTCATGGATGGCTGCCACGGCTCGTGCGCGGCCTGCTGCACGGCTTTCCCGACCCGGAGGAGAGGGCTGCATGAGCGACGTGAGCGACGTGAGCGACGTGAGCGACGTGAGCGACGTGAGCGACGTGACACCGGCAGACCGCCCGGCGGCGGTGGACTTTCGCGGGGTGACGAAGATTTATGGCCGGAGCACGCCCCGGGAATACACCGCGATCAAGGATGTGAGCTTCACCATTGCCGACCTGCCTGATCATGGGGAAATCTCGTCGTTTCTCGGCCCCAGCGGCTGCGGGAAAAGCACGGTGCTGCGGCTGGTCGCCGGCCTCGAGCCGCAGCATCCGCCCACCAGCGGCACGGTGACGGTCCTCGGCCGCGAGGTCGTGGGGCCGGGGGCCGACCGCGGCATGGTGTTCCAGGATTACACGAGCTTCGACAACCGCACGGTACTCGACAACGTGGCCTTCGGACTGGAGTGTCGGGGCGTGTCGCGGCGGCAGCGGGAGGCCGAGGGCCGCGAGTGGATCGAAAGGGTGGGGCTCGATCCGGTTCGCGACGCGACGAAGTATCCGCATGAACTCTCCGGTGGCATGCGGCAGCGGGTGGCGATCGCCCGCACGCTCATTCTTCGGCCCCGCATCATCCTGATGGACGAGCCCTTCGGGGCCCTCGATCCCGCCACCCGGCTCGACATGCAGGACCTGCTCGTCAAGCTCTGGCGGGAGGTACAGGCGACGGTGTTGTTCGTGACACACTCGGTGGAGGAGGCGGTCTACCTCGGCGACCGGGTCTTCGTGATGGCCACGACGCCGGGTAGGATCGCGGGCGACATCCGCATGCCGGCTGCCGCGGCCCCCGCCCGCGAAACGCAACTGGAGCCCTGGTTTCACGAGCAGGTCCAGCAGCTGCACGAACAGATCGAAAAGATCGAGTCGGCTGCCCACCACCGATAAAAAAGGTGCCAGCGACCACATTCAGGCAAGCGAGATTCAGGCAAGCGAGGCTGCCAGAAGCACCTCAGATACCCGAGAAGCATAGACACCCCAGATTTGGTGGCTGGCACCATGATGAAGTACCTCCGAACGGCATTCGCGACGCGATGGAATCTGCTCTTCTTCGGAGCCGGGATTGCCGCCGCGTTCATCAGCGGGTTTCCGGGCGTGGTGCTGCCGTTGGTGGCTGCAGGAGAGATCTACTACCTCGCCAGCATGCTGACCAATGATCGGTTCCGCAGTGCCGTCGATGCGCAGGACGCCAAGGCCAGACGGGCCGAGGAGGCGGCCGGGGCTCGCGAGGCCTACGAACGGATTCGCCGGAAGCTCCCGCCGGCGCTCCTGGCCCGGTTTGACCGGCTCCGGGATCACTGCGAGAAGCTCGTGGAATTGGGGGGAAGCATGCGGGGCCCTGATGTCACCGGCCCCGACCGAGGGTCGCTCGAGTCACTCGACAGGCTGCTCTGGGGCTACCTGCGAATGATCTGGGGGGCGGCAACACTCTCCGAGTTTCTCGACCACACCGACGACGGCTCGATTCGGGCCAGGATCGCCGATCTCGAGAAGCGACTGGCGAAGCTCTCGGCGGGTGGCGGCGAGTCGGGGCAATTGCGGGCCACGATCGAAGACCACCTGAAGACCAGCCGGGAGCGGCTGGAGAATATCGACGACGCCAAGCGAAAGCTCGACGTTGTGGCGGCGGAGATTGAACGGCTCGAGTCGAAAATCGCGGCCCTCGCCGAGGGCTCGGTGGCCAAGCGGGACATGAGCGACATCGCCCAGCGGGTGGACGAGGTGGCCGAGGGAATGCGGCGGACCGACGAGACGATGCGGCAACTCCAGCTGCCGCCGGAATTGGAGGACCTGGAAGAGCCGCCGCAACTCCTCCGCGAGGAGGCGTGACGTCGCCGCCTCACGGCCATGCAAGCCCGAAGCGCAAGCGAGAGGAATCCGCGTGGTGCAGGCCGTGGGGTGAACCTACCCGCATTCCCTTGCTTGCGCTGCGGGCTTGGATGAGGGCGGGTGCTGCATGTGCCTGTCGTGGCGGCAGGATGCCGAGCCGTCGCGTGGAGTCAGTCCAGCCAGTCGCGTTCTTCGAGACGTTCGGGCGTGTAGATGTCGGTCACGTAGCTGATGTCCTTGGAGATCAGCGACTCGACTTCGAGCTTGAAGCCGTTTTTCAGCATCGTCTCGATCTCCTTCTGCCAGCCCTTCTTCTCCGCGAACCACGGGTAGGCGGCGATCTGCTTGGCCCGCTTGACGTCGGTGTCGTTGAGGGCGATCTGCACGCTCTGGCTGAGCTTGCAGCGTTCGTAGTCGCGGGACCGGATGCCCAGGAACTTCGCCTCGGGGATCGCCATCCGTTTCGACTCGTAGGCCAGGTTGATCGAGCCCTGCTTGAGCACGGAGTAGATGTAGTAGCCCCAGGGGTCGTTATCGAGCAGGCAGTAGACGGGGAGCTTCAATTCATGGTGGAGCCGGTAGAGCATCCGCCGCACGCCGCGGGGCGGCTGGCCGCCACCGTGCGTGAGCAGGCAGTTGTGCTTCCGCCAGAACTTGTCCTCGTTGAATCGGCGCCAGACCGTGTCTTTTTCGACGTGGAGGATGAACTTCGCATCGCACGACTTGAACTTCACAATGTCGGCCTCGACGATCGAGGGGATGCTGTAGCCGCCGGAGCCCATGCGGGAACAGTCGATCTCGTCGCCGGAGTCGATGAGCGTGATCGGTCCCACCATGCCGCCGCGGTTGCTGGCGTAGACGTGCAATTCCTCACGCAGGCTCTCGAGCGTAACCTCCAGATCCTCGATGATCGGGTCGCACTCCTCCTGGGTGGCGAAGGTCTCCTCGCGGGTGCCCTCGATCGTGTGCTTGAGCAGATAGTAGAGACCTCGGATGCTGGTGGTCTTCTGCTGCTCGATGAGCTGCTTGCAACCGGTGGCCACCAGCAGGGTCTGCATGTAGCTCTTGGCCTGCGAGAGGTTGAAGAGTTGCCGACGGTTGGTCTGGCCCCCCATCTCGATGATCTTCCGCGACTTGTTGAAGCGGACGTTCGAGAGGCTGCGGGTGGGGATCTCCAGGTGCGGGTCACGGCGCTTCTCGGCGGCCGTGGCGACCTCGTTGGCCAGGTTGACGATCAGACCACGGGTCTTCACGTCAACCGGCGGGAGCTTGGCTACGGCGGTGCCGGCTGACTTTGGAGCGCGTTTCGTTTTCGGGGCCATGGAGAATCCATCGGTTGTCGTCGCGGTATCCGGGCCCCACCGTGGGGTCGGGGATGTGGCGACGTCCAGACTGTCCGGCAATGTACCTCGCCGAAGGGACAGTTGCTTGGTAGAGTGCCATGGCAGGAAAAGGCACGTGTTTCCGTACCGGAGGAGGGTCGCAATGGCACTGGGGGCTTCACAAACGATCTCGGCCGTGGGGGCTTCCGTCGGCGTTTGCCGCATCGGTGCCGTGATCGTGATTCTTGCTACGGTCTGGCCGGCCACCTGGGCGAATGCAACCCCGCTTTTGGCTCAGGGCGGGATGGCGCTGGTTGCCCCCGATGCCGCCAAGGCCGCCAAGCCGGCGAACCCCGTGGCGAACGTGCCAGGGGCGAAGATGGCGGAAAATTTTGCGAACGCTCCTGCAGGGGGCGCCCCGGCCGAAGCCGCCGCGCCGGCGACCGGGGCCTCTGCGGCGGGCGGTTCGAACGCTCTGATGAAATACGGCCCGAGCTACGTGCTGATACTGCTCGCGATCGGCCTCGGTACGTTCATCATCTGCCGCCCGAATCCAGGTGCGGCTACCAAGACCGAGAAGTAGTCGGCGCCGACTCGGAGTCCCCCGGCTTCCGCCGGGAGCTTTTATGGCCGGGACGCTGTGCGTTTATGAAGCCCCGGACGGGAGTCCGGGGACACCGGGCCGTTGGGCGATAGCGGGTCTGCATGGCAGGATGCCAAGCCCTCGCGTGGGCCTAACACCGCACGTCATCGGCTCGGCCTACGGCGTTCATGCGCCGCACGAAATGTGGCTCTTCGACGACGGCTGCCGGCTGGTGGGTGCGGCGGATGTCTTCGGTCGTCCGCTCGACCTGCGGAGCGTGGAAGAACTCGGCAATCCGGCCGACCACCGTCCGCTGCTCATCGGCCGTGAGTTCCGGGAAGATCGGCAGGGCCAGCGTCTCTTCGGCGGCAAGTTCCGTCTGGGGCAGGTCGCCCTTCTGCCAGCCGAGGTATTCGAAGCACTGCTGCAAGTGGAGCGGAACGGGATAGTAGATCTCGGTGCCGACACCGCATGCGGCGAGGTGTTTCCGCAGGGCATCGCGATGGCCACCCGGCGCTCGGATGACGAACTGATTCCAGACATGCCGGCCGCGGGTCTCGTCGCCGGGCACCGCCACGTGCTTGGCCAAGTCGTACTCGGCGAAGAGGTCCTGGTAGCGGGCGGCATTGACCTGACGTGCGGTGGTCCAGGCATCGAGGTGCGGCAGCTTCACGCGGAGCACCGCGGCCTGCAGCGAGTCGAGGCGGCTGTTGATGCCGACGATTTGGTGGTAGTACCGCGGCTCCATGCCGTGCACCCGAAGGAGCTTGAGCCGCGCCGCGATGTCATCGCGGGTGGTCGTGAGGAAGCCGCCGTCACCGACGCCGCCGAGGTTTTTCGTTGGGTAGAAGCTGAAGCAGCCAACGTCGCCGAGCGCTCCGGTGCAGTGGCCGTGCCATGTCGAGAGGATCGACTGGGCTGCGTCCTCGACGACCGGCAGTCCCGCGTCCTGAGCGATCGGCAGCAGTGCGTCCATGTCTGCGGTGCGACCGAAGAGGTGGACCGGGACGATGGCCTTCGTCCGCTTGCTGATCTTCTTCTTCACGTCGGCGGGGTCGATCAGATACGTGATCGGGTCGATGTCGGCGAAGATCGGCACCGCGCCGAGTCGGGTGACGGCACTGGCGGTGGCGAAGAAGGTGTAGCTGGGCAGGATGACCTCGTCGCCTGTCTTGATGTCGAGGGCCATGAGCGCCAAAAGCAGAGCGTCGCTGCCGGAGGCACACGAGATCACATGCGGCACCCGGAGCGACCGGGCGAGTTCGGCTTCCAGTTCGTGCACGTCGGGGCCAAGTACGAACTTCCCGGAGTCGCAGACGCGGTCAAGCGCGCCGCGGATCTCGTCGCGGAGCACGGCGTACTGACGATCGAGTGCCAGCAGAGGCACGGCGGGCAGGAAGCCGGCGGCGTCGGCACCGCGATCGGGAGCGGTGGGCGTGACTTGGCTGCGGGCGGGCGTGGACGAGGCGGTGGGGCGTGTCATGATGGGCTGATCTCCAGGGCCGGCAGCGCGATGGCATCTTGGCAGGCAGGCAATTCCGCTGCCGCACCACGCTCAAACGTCGAGATCGTCACAATTGCCACATCCACTACAGCCAAAGTGCTGCCACCATTTCCCAGGGCACGTGCTCCGGGGCCATCATTCGCCGGTTCGCGGGGAATAGGAAACAGTCCAAACCCGCGTCAAGGGCAGGGGTCGCGGCATGGTTTCGGGGGGGCTGGGAGGGTTGGGTGGCGTTTTGGCAATCCTCCAAGTTTGACACCTGCCCCGAGTAGCCAATAGATTTTTGGCGTTGGTCAGTCTCGTTGATAGATCCGTGCGTGCACGCATGGGACGGCGAGGGAAATGTGGAGTGAAGCGGTCTGCGGTGTACTCGGTGCACCTGCAACTGCAGGTTGGATGGGATCCACAACGCTCATCGATCTGGGGCCGATTGCCCAGCGACTCGGGTTGCCGGTAGCGGCGGTCGAGGTGGCTGTGCGCCTGCTGGACGAGGGGAACACCGTTCCCTTCATCACGCGCTATCGTCGCGATCAGACTGGCGGGCTCGACGAGATCGGCATTCGGCTGATCGCCGAGAGTGTCGGCCGCGCCCGCCAACTCGCCGATCGGAAGCAGACCATTCTGCGAACCATCCAGGGACAGGGAAAGCTGACCCCAGAGTTGGAGTCCCGGATCGCCGCGGCTGGGAGTTCCAAACAACTCGAAGATCTCTATCTTCCGTTCAAGCCCCGCAAGCTCTCGCTGGCCGAGATCGCCAGGCAGAGACGGCTCGAGCCGTTGGCGCGAGAAATCATCGCGGCTGATCCAGCCGCCGCCGATCTCGACAAACGTGCGGCCGACTTCCTCGATCCGGATTCCCAGGTGACGAGCGTCGCCGACGTGCTGCTCGGCGTTGGGCACATTATCGCCGATGACTTCAGCGAACACGCCGACGTGCGGCAGCGGCTGCGTGGCATCCTGCACCGTCAGGCCCGCTTCACCAGCCAGCGGGTCGAGAGCCAGGGCAAGGCACAGTCGAAGGACGAGAAGCATTTTCGCGACTTCTTCGACTACGCCGAGCATGTTCAGCGGGTGCCGCCGCATCGCGTCCTCGCGATCAACCGGGGCGAGCGTGCCAAGCTCCTGAAGGTCAGGATCGACGGCCCCGTCGCTGAGATGCAGGCGGCCGCCGAGGAGGTGCTGGTACCTGCGGGCCATCCGCACGCTGAATTTCTCAAGGGCTGCGTCGGCGATGCGCTCGCCCGGCTGGTGGTGCCGAGCCTCGAACGCGAACTCCGCCGGGAGATGACCGACTACT
Organism: Candidatus Kuenenia stuttgartensis; assembly: GCA_945877135.1. Lineage (GTDB taxonomy): Bacteria > Planctomycetota > Planctomycetia > Pirellulales > UBA1268 > CAMCQY01. Next base: position 5,451 of record CAMCQY010000011.1, on the reverse strand, counting down.
GCGAATCTCACGCGGTCGAGGTGTTTGCCAGGAACCTCCGCAACCTGCTCCTGCAGCCTCCGGTGGCCGGCCGCCGCGTGCTGGCGCTCGATCCCGGTTTCAAGAGCGGATGCAAGGCGGTGGCAATCGATGAGTGCGGGAATCCGCTCGAGCACGCGGTGCTCCACATCATTGGCAAGGCGGAAAAGCGGGCCGCCGCCGCCGAGAAGATCGTCGAAATGGCCACGACGCATGCGTGCACGGTCGTGGCCATCGGCAACGGTACGGCGGGTCGGGAGACCGAGACGCTCGTGGCCGAACTGGTGACAGGTCGGCTCCAGGAACTCGACGTCGCCTATGTGATCGTCAACGAAGCAGGCGCGAGCGTCTACTCGACCAGCGGCTATGCCCGCGAGGAACTGCCCGGCCACGAGGCCGCAGTCCGCGGCGCGATCTCGATCGGCCGGCGGCTGCAGGATCCGCTCTCGGAGCTGGTGAAGATCGAGCCGGCCAACATCGGCGTCGGCCTCTATCAGCATGACGTCAAGGCCCGGCACCTCCATGCGTCGCTCGACGCGGTCGTGGAGAGCTGCGTGAACTATGTGGGTGTGGACGTGAACACGGCCAGCCCAGCGCTGCTCCGCTACGTGTCGGGCCTCAATCAGACCACGGCTCGCAACCTGCACGAATGGCGGGCCAAGAATGGTCCGTTCACCTCCCGCCGGCAGCTGCTCGAGGTGCCAGGCTTCGGTGAAGCGGCGTTCGTGCAGGCGGTCGGCTTTCTCAAAATCACCGGCGGTGTCGAGCCGCTCGACTCGACATGGATTCATCCCGAGAGCTACGAGGTGGCCGCCAAGGTGCTGGAGCGGCTGGGCGGATCACCGGAGGATCTTGCCGGGCGACAGCAGACGGAGTCGCTTGCGGATCGTGCGGCCGCCCTTGATCTCGAGACGCTCTCAGGCGAATTGGGCGTCGGGCGGCTGCTGCTTGCCGACATCGTGGAACAGTTGGCGCGGCCTGGCCGCGATCCCCGCGAAGATCTGCCCAAGCCCTTTTTCAAAAAGGGTGTGCTCAAGCTCGAGGATCTGCAGCCCGGCATGGAACTGCTGGGCTCGGTGCTCAATGTCGTGGACTTTGGCGCCTTTGTGGACATCGGCCTCCATGACAGCGGGCTCGTCCACATCAGCCATCTCTCCAATGACTACGTTCGCGACCCGCACGACGTGGTGAGCGTCGGCCAGGTCGTCCGCGTGTGGGTTCGGGAGATCGACAAGGGCCGTCGCCGCGTGGCGCTCACGATGATCAAGCCAGGCACGGGCCGGCAGGACGGTGGATCACGACGTGGCCATGGACAGGAAGAAGGGCAGGAGCAAGGCCGGCAGCAGGACCGGCGGTCTCAGGGCCGTGGTCGTGATCAGAATCGCTCGCAGGGCAGGCCACCCCGTCCGCCCCGAGTTCCGGCTGCCGGTGGGCCAGCGGCCAACGGTGGTGGTGCCACGCCGGCCGAACCGCGGGCCGATCGCCCGCAGGTTGGTGGACAGGATGGTGGACGACCGCAGCGTGGCAGACGCCCGCAAGGTGGTGGACGCGGACGTCCTCCGCAGCGGGAGCAGGGGCCTCGGGTCTACGTTGCGACCGCAGAGAAGGTCGCCAAGCCACTGACCAAGAAGATGAAGGAAGGCAAGGAGCCGCTGCGAACCTTCGGTGACCTGAAGCAATTCTTCACGACCCGCGAGGATTCTCCGCCGACCGAGCCGGAGGCCGGCGGCGAAGCGACGGGGTGAGACGGTTCAGACCCACAATTCCCTTGCTTGCGCCACGGGCTTGGATGAGCAAGGAAGCCGCCCGCCCATTCCCATGCAAGCCCGACGCGCGAGCGAGGGAAACCGCGTGTTGCGGTCCGAAAGATAAGGCCGCCCGAGCTCCCTTGCTTGCGCTGCGGGCTTGGATGAAAGGGGGCTTGGATGACGTCGGGTGCTTGGGTGACGCCGATTTAACGTTCGCGGAACGTGATGCGGCCCTTGGTGAGGTCGTAGGGTGAGAGTTCGACCTTCACTTTGTCTCCCGGCACGATGCGGATGAAGTTTTTCCGCATCTTGCCCGCGACGTGAGCATTGACGATGTGGCCGCCCGTGATCTGCACGCGGAACCGCGTGTTGGCGAGGGCTTGGGTGACGACCCCTTCCACTTCGAGAGCCTGCTCTTTTTCCGCCATGAATAACCTTGCGTATCCTTGTTGAAAACCGTGCGCACACGGTTTCAAACCGCCTGCTCCAAGGAGATCATCGTAATCCCGGCCCGAGAAACAGTCCAGCCGCGGACGGGACGACGCCGGCGCCAGGGCTTCCGGCCAGGCGTCAGGAATCGTCGCCAGCGGCCTGTGGGGCCGATCCCGACGCCTTCCACCTCAGGTAGGCGTCGAAGAAGCCGTCGAGGTTGCCGTCGAGCACGCTCTGGAAGTTGCCGACGTAATGGCCCGTTCGCTGGTCTTTGACCCGCTGGTCGGGGTGAAGAAAGTAGTTGCGGATCTGGGATCCGAATCCCGTCTTCGGCTGCAGTTTGTAACGAGCCAGTTGGTCGGCCTCCCGCTTCTCCTCCTGCATCCGGGCGATACGGGCGCGGAGCATCTTGATCGCCGTGGCGCGATTTTTATGCTGGCTCCGTTCGCTCTGGCATTGCACGACGATGCCTGTTGGGAAGTGGGTGAGGCGGATCGCGCTGGAAGTCTTGTTGACGTGCTGGCCGCCGGCGCCGCTGGCCCGGAAGACGTCCTCGCGGATGTCCTCGTCGCGGATCTCGACTTCGGTGTCGTCGTCGGCGATCTCTGGGGAGACGTCGACCGCTGCGAAGCTCGTCTGACGCTTGCCCTCGGAGTTGAACGGGCTGATTCGCACGAGCCGGTGGATCCCCATCTCCCCCTTCAGGTAGCCGTAGGCCCACGGGCCGCGGATCGCGACGGTGGCGCTCTGGATGCCCGCTACCGCGTCGTCCTGCCGGTCGAGCAGTTCGACTGTGTAGTCTTGCTTGCCAGCCCAGGCCGAATACATCCGCAGCATCATCTCCGCCCAGTCGTTGGCGTCGGTGCCGCCGTCCCGGGCGTGGATCGAGACGAGTGCATCGCTCGAGTCGTGCGGGCCGGAAAGGAGCGAGGCGAGTTCGAGGCTGTCGACGAGCTTCTCGAGCCGGTCCGTCTCCTGCTTGAGCTCGCCTTCGAGCGAGATGTCTTCGCGGGCGAGTTCTTCCAGCGCTTCGAGATCGCTGCCGACGGCGAGCGCCTCTTCGAGCGGCTTCAGCAGCGTGTTGAGGGTTTTCAGCTGGGCGACGGTGGCCTGTGCCTTGGCCGTGTCGTTCCAGAAATCGGCCTGACCCATCGCGTCTTCAAGCTTCGTCGCGGATGCCTTGCGTCCCTCCCAGTCAAAGAGAGTCCCGCAGCTGAAGCAGTCGGGCCCGGATGGTTTCGGAACGGTTGAAAAGCGCTGTGTCCATGCACATGAGTCTACGCTGCTTGCCCCACGACGAGAAGGAGACCCGCGCCATGCTGCTCAGAAGAGGCCGCATTCCCTTGCTGGCGCTGCGGGCTTGGACGTTCTGTGCATCACCGCCGCCTCTCTCCCATGCAAGCCCGAAGCGCAAGCGAGAGGAATCCGTGCGGCATTCCCATTACGCTCCCCGCGTTCCCTTGCTTGCGCTGTGGGCTTGTATGAGGAGGGGAGCCACCCCGCCTCGTTTCCATGCAAGCCCGACGCGCAAGCGAGGGAATCCGTTGATGTCTACCGGCGGGGCTTTATCAACGCCAGGGCGGGCGGGCCGCGAGAGTGCTTCGTGGGAGTTATGCCCTGGCAATCTGGTTGCCCGGCAGCCGCCGGATCAGTCGCCGCATTTCGAGGACGCCGATCGTGGCCAGCACCTGCGAGGCGGCGAGGCCGCTTGAGTTGACGATCTCGTCGATGCTCACGGGATTCGATTCCCCTTCGGCCAATGCGTCGTAGGCATCCAGCACCCGCTGTTCGACGTCGCCCAGTTGGATCTCCGCCGCACTCTTCACGGCGCGGCCGTCGGCGGTCGTGACGGTCTCGAAGAGCGGCCCGAACTCCTCCAGGATGTCGTCCACGCTCGCGACGAGCTTCGCGCCATCGCGGATCAGTCCGTGGCAGCCCCGCGACATCCGGCAGTCGATCGGCCCCGGCACCGCGAAGACCTCCCGCCCCTGTTCTGTCGCGAGCCGGGCTGTGATCAGGGCTCCCGACCGGTCCGCGGCCTGCACGACCACCACCCCCAGCGACAGCCCCGACACGATCCGGTTCCGCTGCGGAAACGTGCCCGCGTTGGGGTCTGTCAGCGGGGGCAGTTCGCTGATCAGGGCACCCGAGTCGATCACCTCTCGGGCCAGGTCGGCATGCTCTGGGGGATAGACGTTGAGCACGCCACTGCCGAGCACGGCGATCGTCCGGCCGCCCGCCTTGATCGCCCCGCGATGGGCGGCGGCGTCGATGCCCCTCGCCAGTCCGCTGACGACCGTATATCCGGCGCGGGCGAGGCCGGCACCGAACTGCTCGGCGACCTTGAGCCCATAGGCCGTGGCATGCCGGGCGCCGACGATGGCCACCGAGAGCGAGTCTTGCGGGAGGAGTGTGCCGCGAACGAAGAGCAGGCCGGGAGGGTCGTCGATTCGCGACAGGAGCGATGGATAGGTATCCCGGCCCTCAAGGAGGATGTCGACCGACCGCTTCCTACAGAGGGCAATCACATCGTCGGCCGTCGGATCGTCGGCGAGGGTGTGCAGGGCCGCGGCGAGCTTGGGGCTGATCCGACCGACCGAGGCGATCTCGGCGGGGCTGGCCGCGAACACGCCGTCGGGCGTGCCGAAACGGTCGAGCAACAGCCGCCGCAGGCGGGAGCCGATGCCCGGCACGCAGGCGAGGCGGACGTGGCTGCGGAGATCACCGGGGGACATGGAATGAGACGACATGGAGCACGACGGTGACGAGGAACGCTGAGACTTCATACGTGAACATTTGTCACGTTGTAGCCCGCGGCCCCAGATGCGTCAAACCGGTTGCGTCAAACAAGCCACGTCAGCCGGTGGCGCACTTGAGTTCGGCCAGATGCTGAGCCGTGCCCACGAGCCGATCCCAGTTCTTTTCGACATACTCCGGCGGGCCGCCGATCTGGGCCACGACCTGGGCTACCTCCTCGGTCGGCACCATCTCGATGGCGTCCCACGGGCAGACCTTGAGGTCGTAGGGATTCGACTTCTTGCCCGGGATGTGCACGCAGACCTCGCAGCCCACGCACCGCTCGATGTCAATCTCGCACCAGCTCTGCAGGTTGTGGAACTTGTCATATTGCTGCACCTTGAAGATGCAGTCGACCGGGCAGACCTCCAGGCACGACTCGCAGCCTGTGCAGTTGTCGGCGTTGATGACGGCCAGTTCCTTGGGCAGCTTTTTGCGGGGACCTGCTTTTGCCATG
>CAMCQY010000010.1 GCA_945877135.1 Candidatus Kuenenia stuttgartensis | reverse complement strand
GGGCGATGCGTCATTCGCAGCGGGAGCGTCAACGGCCACAGCGGTTGGGCCACGCGAGGTGGCTCGGTTACCCGCAGGTGGCACGGCCTTCGCCCCACGCCGCTTGGGCAGATCCGAAACACCCGCCGACGCGAGGCTCTCCAGCCGCTGTTTTAACCCACGCTTACGGCTTCCGCCGTCCTGCCTGCCCGACGTGCCGGCGTTTCCATCCATGGATCGCGTCTGTTCAGTGGGTGGTGGCGATTCGCAGCCGTTGATACAAGGGTCGTCTTTGTCCACAGCCAGTCAGAGCGCGCGACGGTGGCGTTTTGGTCCTCGGCCCTTGCCGAGGAGGGCTGCCGCCGAGGGCTTCTTCGGTTCAGCGGGAGCGGGCTCCGGGGCAGCCGCATCGGTCAGCCCGCCCATCTGGCCGCTCTCATTCACGGCAGCGCGGTCGCCGACACCCAAACGCGGTAGCTCAGTCTTGGGGCGGCGGTCGAACGCCTCGAATCCCGGAATCTCGTCCCGCTTGAGGAGCCGCTCGATTCGCATCTCGATCCGCGTGAGCTGCGGCCCCTCCTCGGGGCTGACGAACGTGTAGGCGACGCCCTCGCGGCCCATGCGCCCGGTTCGACCGACCCGGTGCACATAGTCGTCACAGAACTCGGGAATGTCGTAATTGATGATGTGCGACACTCCCGACACGTCGATGCCGCGGCCCACCACGTCGGTGGCCACGAGGATGCGGGTCGAACCCTCACGGAACTGCTTCATCGCCCGGTCACGGGCTCCCTGCGGCAGGTCGCCATGGATGCAGGCCACTTCGTCGGGATGGCCGCTCTGACCGGCGGCGCGGCTGCGACGGCGCGAGAGCCGCTCGAAGATCTTGTCGGTGCCACGCTTCGTCCTGCAAAACACGATCACCTGCCGCGGGTCTTCCCGTTCGAGCAGCTTCTCGAGGAGATCGAACTTGCGCGTGGGATCGACGGTGAAATAGGCCTGCTCGATCGTTTCGACGGCGAGTTCGTTGACGGAGAAGTCGAGGATCTCCGGATCCCGCATGTAGCGGGTCGCGAGTTTGGCCACCGGAGGCGGCACCGTCGCGGAGAGCAGGAGTGTCTGCCGGCTTTCGGGACAGCGGCGGAGGATCTTCTCGATGTCGGGCCGGAAGCCGATGTCGAGCATCCGATCGGCCTCGTCGAGCGTCACGATCTCGAGCGCGGAAAACGACAGCGTGCCACGGCTCATGTGATCGAGCACGCGACCCGGCGTGCCGACGATGACCGCCGGATGCTTCGCCAGTTTATCGATCTGTCCCTTGATCGGCTTCCCGCCATACACGGCCACGCAGTGGATTCGCGAACCATGTGCCAACTTCTCGAACTCATCACGCACCTGCACGGCGAGTTCCCTGGTCGGCACGAGCACAAGCGCCCGCGGGCCGCCGGCACGGCCCGGCTGCAGCATTCGTTCGAGGATCGGCAACACGAACGATGCCGTCTTGCCGGTACCCGTGCGGGCCTGTCCGAGCACGTCGATGCCCGTCAGCGCTCTGGGGATCAGGCCGGCCTGAACGGGCGTCGGTGTCGTGTAGCCAGCCCGGTCCACCGCTGCCATCGTGGCGGGCGACAGCCCCATCGTGCGAAAACTGCCGGCGGCATTGCCGACGTCCTGACGCGCCACATCCTTCGCTTCGCCAAAATGCTCCACAGGCGGACCATCACCCTCGTTCACAGACACTCGTAATCCTCTTCTGAAAGACTCACAGGCCGCGCACAAGACCCCGATATGAAGCAGCAAACGACCGGAATTTACCGCTGAAAACTACCACGGCGGCCCCATTCCAGCAAACGCAGCGTCACCCCATGGGCCAAGCACAGCCGTTTCCCTTGCTTGCGCTGCGGGCTTGGATGGGAGCGCGGGAGGGCGGGTTGCCCGTGCCCCGAGAGCCGGCGTTGCTGTATGCACGCGAAACATGGCATCCTGCCACCTTTACAGGCGGATGCCTGTTCTCAGCGAGCGCGTGGCAAACGCAGTTTGCTGGTGCTGCGCTTCGCATCCTGCGAAGCAGTTGTGGACGAGGGCGGGCTCCCCGGACACCGAAGAGAGCGTCAGGCGCCTCGGCGAATCATGCGCACCATCATCCCCGACGCTGTCGCCGAGCCGCCGTGCGAGCGGAGCGTGTCCGGGGAGCCCGCCCGGCTACCGGTCGAAGATCTTCCGGATGGCCCAGACCGTGGCCGCCCGGCCGGCGCGGGCGATCGATCGCGTCAGCGGGATGCTCTTCGGGCAGACGGCCACACAGTTTTGAGCATTGCCGCACATCTGGATGCCACCCTGCGACGTCAACGCCTCCAGCCGTTCGTCGGCGATCATCTTGCCGGTGGGATGGCCGTTGAACAGCATCGCCTGGCTGATTGCATGGGCGCCCACAAACCCGGCATCGAAGGCCGTCTTCTTCCGAGCCTCGAATGCTTCGGCCGATTCGTCCTCGCGGCGAACCACTTCGATCTTCGTAAACTGCGGGCATGCCTCCATGCAGCAGCCGCAACTGATGCAGGTGGCCAAGGGATAGGCATCCTCCTGACTCTCCGGCGAGATCCGAGGGCCCGGTCCGTGGTCGTACGAGCCATCCACAGGCACCCACGCCTTCACCCGTTCCAGCGCGCGGAACAACCTGCTCCGATCCACCACCAGGTCGCGAACGACAGGAAACTTCGACATCGGCCGCAGTTCGATCTCATCGCCCGACTCTTCCAGCAGTTTGTCGACGAGCGCCGAGCAGGCCATTCGCGTCCGCCCGTTGATCAGCATGGTGCAGGAGCCGCAGACCTCTTCCAGGCAATTGCAATCCCAGGCCACGGGGGCGACCCGGCGACCATCCCGAGACTTCGCCCGGGCGGCAACCTGCTGGAGGATGCTGATGACGTTCATGTTTTCGACGTAGGGAATCTCGAACCGCTCCCAATAGCTCTCCTCGCCTGGGGCGTCCTGCCGGAGAATCCGCACGCGGACGACTCGCGGCGCCGCGGCGTGCCCGTTCCCGCCATGGTCGGCCACCGCCTGCTGCCCCGCGCCGCCGCTGTGTTCGGCTGATTCAACTGCCTTGATCATCGGTTCGTTCTCCTGCGCTCTCGGAAACCGCACTCTATTCCATCCACACCCGGGCCGACTCGTGGCGAGCGTCCGTCAACTTGCTGAGCCGGCGTAGGCAGGCTGCTTCCCCTGTCCCGCACCGACAGCTTGTCCCGCGCCGACAGCCTGTCCCTCGCCGGCAACGGCCGCTTTCTTCTGCCGCTCGTTCCAGACCTCCTCGATCATCTCACCACCCACCAGTCCGTAGAGCCGCGGACGCGGCGGAGTCAGCGAGGTGTCGACGTCTTCATAGCTGATCTCGGGCTCGCCTTCCGGCCCACACTTCGCCACCGTTGACTTGAGCCAACGCCGCGTGTTGGCCTCGAATCGATCGCACCACTGCTCCGCCTCGCGTCGCTTCTCGGCGGGATCGGTGGCCTGAAGACCGGGCATGGCGAAGTCGGGCTTGTAATGGGCCCCACGACATTCGTCGCGCTGCAGCGCACCCTTGAGAATCAGTTTTGCCAGCGGAAACATGTCGCCCAGCGACTTCGTGAACACCACGTTTTGGTTTGTCCAGTTGCCTGAATCCGACACCGCACAACGCCCCCACCGCTCCTCGAGCGAGCAGACCTCGGCATAGGCGGCCGCCAGTTGCTCGTTGCGGCGAACAACCGTGGCCACACGGGTCATGAGATTGCCAAGTTGCTGATGCAGGTCGTAAGGATTTTCATCCCCGGCCGTCCGCGAGAGCAGCGCGTGGTGTCGCTCCTCCTCGCGACGCAGCCTCGACTCGAAGAGCCGCGACGACTCCTCTGCAGCCTGCTTGCCACCGGCATCGACTCCCGCAATCACCCCCGGCGCACAGAACAGCCCACTGAAGATGCAGGAGAGCAGCGAATTCGCGCCGAGACGATTCGCCCCGTGGTACTGATAGTCGCACTCACCGATCGCATACAGGCCGGGAATATTGGTCTGCTGATTTCGCGGTGAGCCCTCCACGAGCCCCCCGCCGCTGCTCTTCTGGTAATCGACCCAGAGCCCGCCCATGGAATAATGCACGGCCGGAAAAATTTTCATCGGCACGACACGCGGATCAACGCCCTGGAATTTCTCGTAGATCTCCAGGATCCCGCCGAGCTTGCGGTCGAGCGTCTCACGCGGCACATGCGTGAGATCAAGGTAGACACACAGCCGGTCTTTCTCGACCGACAGCCCCTCGTTGGTGCAGATGTCGAAAATCTCGCGGGTCGCGATGTCGCGAGGCACAAGATTCCCGTACTTCGGATAGCGTTCCTCGAGGAAGTAGCTCCGCTCCGCTTCGGGAATATTGCGGGGATCGCGGGGATCATGCGGCGTCTTGGGCACCCACACGCGACCGCCTTCACCACGAGCGCTCTCGCTCATCAGCCGCAATTTGTCGGCGCCGGGAATGGCGGTCGGGTGCACTTGGATGAATTCGCCGTTGCCATACCAGGCACCCGCCCGGTAGGCCCGACTCACGGCGCTTCCCGTGCAGACCATCGACATCGTCGAGCGTCCATAAAGAAGGCCGCACCCACCCGTCGCGATGATAACCGCATCCGCCGAAAAGGCACGGAACTGCATGGTGACGAGGTCCTGACAGATCGCGCCCCGACACCGCCCCGAGTCATCGAGCACCGGTTCCAGGAAATCCCAGAACTCCCACTTCTTGACCTTTCCATCCACCTCCCAGCGGCGGACCTGCTCGTCGAGCGAATAGAGCAACTGCTGGCCGGTGGTCGCGCCGGCAAAGGCCGTTCGCTTGAACAGCGTGCCGCCGAACCGCCGCTGATCGCGATACCCTTCTGGAGTGCGGTTGAACGGCACGCCGAGACGGTCCATCAGGTCAACGATCCGCGGCCCCCAGTCGGCCATTTCCTTGACCGGCGGCTGATGCTGCAGGAAGTCGCCGCCATAGACGGTGTCGTCAAAGTGTTTCCACTCGTTGTCGCCCTGCTGCCGCGTCAGGGAATTGACGCTGTTGATGCCCCCTTGAGCGCACACGCTGTGAGAACGTTTCACAGGTACGAGGCTGACCAAATCGACATTCGCGCCGAGTTCCGCCAGCCGCATGGTGGCGGAGAGGCCGGCCAATCCGCCGCCGATCACGAGGACTCTGGGTTGTGCCATGATGCTCGAACTCCAAATAGGTCGCTAGTGGGTTGTTAGTAGGTTGTTCCGGAGATTGGTACGGCTCCGGGTCGCGACTGGTGATCGACAGGCGACTGGCCGCCTTCCAGCATCCGCTTCACATCATCCATGCGATTCTCGATCGCCCTCGCCTGTTCGATATCGACGCTCCGCATGCCGCCCAGAGCCCCGAGGCCGGCCCCCCCCAGCAGCACGCCAACAGCGATGCTGATCCAGTTGGCCCGCCGCATGGCGGCCGGGCTCGTCCACAGACCCCAGGTAATGCCGAGTGTCCAGAGACCGTTGGAAAAGTGGAATACGGTTGACAGGACGCCCACCGCGTAAAGGATCGAGATCAGCAGGGGCCGCAGGACCACCGCCGCAGAACTCGTGGCATGGTGCGGGTCGAACTTCCCGCCACCGAACGGCGTGCCCAGCCAGTGCAACTGCGTGATGTGCCATATGATAAAGACGAAGGCGATCATGCCGGTCGCCCGCTGCAGCGTGTACCGCACGTTGCCGACGTACGCGTAGGAGCCGACGTTCGGCAGGCCGTTGGCGATGATCACGAACCCCACCACGGCATGGAACAGCATCGGCAGGAAGATGAACGCCCACTCGATCGGCACGAGCAATGGCCCCAGCGAGTGGATCATGTCCACACGCGACTGAAAGGTGCCCGGGCCGGCGAGCACGGAGGCGTTCGTGAGCAGATGGACGACCAGAAAGGCCCCGACTGGAATGAGGCCTGCCAACGAGAACAACCGGTAGATCAGAAACTGATGACGGGCCAGGAATGATGGGGACGGGTCGTTCGCGGTCACAAACTGCCTCGCTGCACTGAGTTCGACGCCGGGTCCGATGCGGACGGGGCAACCGCCGCGGCGGGGCTGCCGCCCGACTCCAAAGTATAGATTTGTCATGACGTGCGGCAACGGCGACAACGCATTTGGCGGACGAATCATCTGATTTTATACTTCCGAGGCAGTGATCTGACCGGTAGTCGGTGTGCGGAGAGCCGTTGGTGGCGAATCCAGTTCCTCCCTCCACGAACGAGAGTCTGCCCGGGCAACTTGCCGCTGGGTCAGTCCTCGAGCACCTCCCGGACGGCATCGCGCTGGTGCGCGAGGACGACACCATTATCTGGTCCAACGGTCTCTTGGCCGCATGGTGCGGCAAGCCCGACCTGCGCGGGATCAACTTTTTTGAGGCACTCGACCGCCCTGAGATCCTGGGCCCGGACGCGAGCCCGTTCCGCGTGGCGATCACCACAGGCCGGACGACCACTGCCACGCTGCGAACGGCCGCCAACCGCTACTACCACCTCCAGGCTGCCGCCGAGACGGAAACTGGCACGGCACCCATCGCCGTGGCGGCGGTGCGGGACGTCACGCACACCATCCTCGAGCAGCAGAAGCTTGCTGCCATCCATCAGGCGGGCCAGAAACTCGCCGACCTGGCGCCGGCCGAACTGGCCGACATGACGGTCGAGGAACGGATCGAACTTCTCAAGAGCAATATCCTGCACTACTCGAAGGATCTGCTGCAGTTCGACGTCGTCGAGATCCGGCTGCTCGACCGGCAGACCGGCAGGCTCGAACCACTGCTTGCGGTCGGCATGCAGCCCGAGGCGGAGGCCCGAGTGCTCTACGCAAGGCCGGAACAGAACGGCGTAACCGGCTACGTGGCGGCCACCGGCCGCAGCTATTTCTGCAACGACACGACGAAGGATCCACTGTATTTGGAGGGCTGTAAAGGGGCGAAAAGCTCGCTCACCGTCCCGCTCATGCTGCACGACCAGGTGATCGGCACCTTTAACGTCGAAAGCCCTGAGCCCGGTGGTTTTTCCGAAACAGACGTGCGGTTCCTCGAAATTTTTTCCCGCGACGTGGCGGCCGCCCTCAACACCCTCGAACTGCTCGTGGCGGAAAAAGCTTCGACGGCGGCTGAGAGCATCGAGGCCATCCACGGCGCCGTGGCATTGCCCGTGGACGACATCCTCAACGATGCCGTCAGCGTCATGGAACGCTACATCGGCCACAACGCCGATGTCGTCGAGCGGTTGCAGCGAATTCTGCGAAACGCGCGGGACATCAAGCAGGTTATCCAGAAGGTGGGCGAGCAGATGACCCCGAGCTCGGCCCATGCCCAGCGTCGCCTGGGGAACCGCCACCCGGGACTCGTGGGCCGCCGCATCCTGGTGGCGGATGCCGACGAGCAAGTGCGGGCCGCCGCCCACGCGTTGCTCGAGCGGTGTGGCTGCACCGTCGAAACGGCCCGCGACGGCACGGAGGCGGCGTCGATGGTGCGGGCCTGCGGTGCCGAAGCCTACGACGTGATCATCGCCGACATCCGTCTGCCCGACATGAGCGGCTACGAACTCCTCATCCGACTGCGGGAACTCCGCGACTGCGTTCCGCTCGTGCTGATGACCGGATTTGGATACGACCCCGGCCATTCGATCGTGAAGGCGCGGCAGGCGGGGATCGACCTCGTGCTCTTCAAGCCGTTCCGCATCGACCAGCTTCTCGACACCATCGAGAAAATGCTCGCGCGGGCTCCCGCTCTGGCGGCTGCGGCGGGTGAGGCGGGGGCATCTGGAAAACAGTCCGACGCAGGCTGACGACGCCCCCTCTCGCGAAGGGACCGCGACTACCCGCCGGGACTGAAAACAGCGTCTTGCGGCGGCTGCGGCGTTTTGGAAAGGCTGGCAAGCCTCTTCCGCCAGACATGCCCTTGACCCGACTTCGTGCAGACGGCTACTTCTCCCCGCTGCGAAACCGGTCCTGCGCATAGGAAGCAGCATCCATGGCACGAGTGAACAGCCCCTTGGCAACGCCCCCGACATCATCTTGCCCGTTGGCGCGAACAGTCTGTGGGGCCATCGTGGCCATGCTCGGTCTGGCGTTCAGTCTGGGCGGAACGCATGGCATTCAGGCAGCAGAGCCCATCACTGAGGAACTGCCGACGCCCACCGATGAGGCCGCCGCCGCTCGTCGGATCATGGAAGAGGCGATCTCCAGGTCTGGAGAGAATGCCCGCCCGAACACAGGCCGTGCTCCGGCCGATGGAGGCACCGGCGTCGTCCCCGATGACCTGCTCGTGGCGCGGATTTCCGCCGAAGTCGCCGCCAAGCAGCTCGAGGCGAGGCGGACCGCGCAGCGTTCCCCCGCCGACGCTCTCGTCCTGCTCGACGAAGCCACCGCCAAGATTGCCGACCCGGCAGTTCCCGAGAAGGTGCGTTCGCAGCTCCAGCAGCGGATCGAACGGGCCCGCCGCGACATCGAGGAATCGACCGGCAAACGCCGCGGAGAGCTCGAGATGGAGCGGAAGAGCGCCCAGGTTGAGGCCCGCGTCTCCCGTGAGAAATCGCAGAAGGTCGAGGTTGACCAGCGTCTGGCGATGCTCGTCGAGGAATACAACTCCCTCATCGACTCCCAGCGGTTCCCGGAGGCCGAGGCGGTCGCCAAGAAGGCCGGCCAACTCGCCCCCGACAATCCGATCGTGCGGCAGCTGCTCTCGCAGAGCCGCGTCATCCGCCGGCTCGACACACAAAAGACGATCGAGGGGCAGAAGCGAGACGGCTTCATGAACGTGACCGAGGATGCGGAGCGATCCTCCACGCCATTCGTCGGGCCGATCGAGTTTCCGACCACTCGCGACTGGGAAGACCTCACGAAAAATCGCACGCGGCTCCAGGCCGAGGGCCGATCGCGGGCCACGCCTGCCGAGCTCCAGATCCAAAAGCGCATGAGCGTCAAGGTGAAGGCATCGCACCGCGACCAGCCGCTCTCGGCCGTCCTCGACGCGCTCGCTAAGCAGGCCGACGTTCCGATCCACCTCGACATGGTCGGCCTCGAGCAGGAAGCTGTCCGCAGCGACACCCCGGTGACCATCTCGCTGGACCAGCCGATCTCGCTGAAAAGCGCTCTCAAATTGCTGCTCGAACCGCTTCACCTCGACTATGTCATCAAGGACGAAGTGCTCAAGGTGACGAGCCCACGGCTGGTAAAGGGAGAGGTCTACAGCGTCTCCTATCCCGTCGCCGACCTCGTGATTCCGATTCCGAATTTCTCGTCCGACGGCCTCGGCATCACCGGCGCCCTTCGCGACGGCTACTCCCGACTCAGTCCGCGAAACGGCGCCTCTGTGCAATACGGCCCGCCGCCGGTGGGCATCAACGGCGTGAGCCGTGCCTCGGGCGACGGCGCTGTCGATCCCGCGTCACTGGCGCAGTTCCAGGCGGGCGGCAACGGCCCGGCGATGGGTTCGAGTCCTTCCATCCCCTTTGGCCCAGCCACAGGTGGCGGCGGGAGCCAGGCCGACTTTCAGTCGCTCATCGACCTGATCCAAAACACCGTCTCCCCCCAGAGCTGGAACACCGTCGGCGGCCAGGGTGCCATCCAGCCGTTTGCCACGAACCTCAGCATCGTTGTGAGCCAGACGCAGGAGGTGCACGAGGAGATCGCGGATTTGCTCGAACAGCTGCGGCGGCTACAGGATTTGCAGGTGACGATCGAGGTGCGGTTCATCCGCCTCAACGACACCTTCTTCGAACGCATTGGGGTCGATTTCGATTTCAATATCCAGACCGGGGTGAACGCGCCACTCAACATGACGGCCATTCCTACCCAAACCAACGGCTCACTCAGTCCGTCGTCGTCGGGCATCCAAGCGGCACCGGGAACCCGTAGCCAGACAATTGGTCTCGACAACACCGGCATGCCGGGCGTGGCTATAGGATCGGGCGGTGGTGGGCTTGGCGGTGGCGGTGGTGGGCTTGGTGGTGGTGGTGGTGGGCTTGGCGGCGGCGGGGCCGCGGGCGGCGCCGGTGGTGGGCTTGGCGGCGGCCAGACGGCCCAGACGCCGAGCTACTTCTCGATTCCGTTTCGTCAAAACAGCTTCGGCAGCGCCACCGTGCCGTCGCTTCCTGGCCTTCCCGATCCCGCCACGTCGGCTGCCAACTTCGGCTTCGCGATCCTCAGTGACATCGAGGCCTACTTCCTGATTCAGGCCGCGCAGGGCAACACCCGATCAAATGTGATGCAGGCGCCGAAGGTCACGCTCTTCAACGGCCAAAACGCCTTCATCTCCGACTCCACCCAACGGCCGTTCGTGACCAGCGTCGTGCCGGTGGTGGGCGACTTCGCGGCGGCCCAGCAACCCGTGATCACGGTGCTCTCCGAGGGCACTGCCGTGAACGTGCAGGCGGTCGTCTCCAGTGATCGTCGATTCGTCCGCCTCACGCTCGTGCCGTTCTTCTCGCAGATCGGCAACGTGGAACAGTTCCAATTCGAAGGCACCCGATCGACCAAGTCGAAGAGCAGCGACGAGAAGACGGGGCTGGCTGGAGATGCCGCCGCCGGGGCCGGGCTCAATGCTAGCTTGGAAACCCAGGCCAAGAGCAGCGGCGAGCAGGAGGTGTTCTCCCGCGGCACCACGATCCAACTTCCCGAATTCATCTTCACGACGGTCACCACCACTGTGAGCGTGCCCGACGGCGGCACCGTGCTGCTGGGCGGCATCAAACGGCTTCGTGAGGGCCGCAACGAATTCGGCGTGCCGATCCTCTCGAAGATCCCCTACGTCAACCGGCTCTTCAAGAACGTGGGCATGGGCCGCACCACCGACAGTCTGATGCTGATGGTGACGCCGCGGATCATCATCCAGGAGGAAGAGGAGGACAAACTCCTCGGCGCCAACCGTCCGTGACACACCCATGCTGAAGTTCTTTCTCTTCTCTGGTAGCCTGCTCGGCGGGCTGGGTGTCGCGGCGGGCTCATTTGGCGCCCACGGGCTGAAAGCCCTGCTCGATGCCACGGGCCGGGGTGACAACTGGGAAACAGCCGTCCGCTACTGTCTCTACCATGCCCTCGCGATCCTGATGCTCGCGGTAGCGTCGGCCCTGCCTCAGATGTCGCCGGTGCGTGGCCTGTTGCAGGCCGCAGGCTGGTGCTTTCTCATCGGCACGCTGATCTTCAGCGGCTGTCTGGCGGCGTTGGCCCTGTCGGGCGTGAAAATGCTGGGGGCTATCGTGCCGATCGGGGGCGTTCTCTTCATCGTCGGCTGGGCGCTCGTGATGGCCGCCGCGCTGGCCGTCAAAGATCCCTCGTGAAAGACCGGTGGGAACCCTTCACTCCGTCGGCTCACACTCACTGTCCACCAGCATCGCCCTTTTCCGCCGCGTCCTCGTCCTAGAACTCCTTCTCGACGGCCTCGCCTTTCGACATGTTCTTTCGCGGAGCAGGCTCGTCGCTAAAAGGATCGTCGGACTCGTCGGCCGGTTCGTCCGAAAACGTCTTGCCGGGCTTGACAGCCATCGGCGGTTTGGCGGCCGGGACGGGCACTTCCTCGACACCGGCGTCTACGGCCGGCAGTTCCCCAACAGCCCCCCCGCCCGGAGCGACGAGTTCCGGGCGGATATCTTCCGGACGACGACGACGACGCACGTCACCCGAGGCATCCTCGATCGTCGAATACCGCCGGCCGTACGCCTCGCGGCCCCGCTGAAGAGCCCCCAGCCTCGCCCGCGCCCGGTAGCGTTCGAGCGTGAGCCGGTCGGCCCCTTGCACCCGCTCCAGCGACTGCGACACACGGCGCACGCCTCCGTTGGCCAACTCCCGGTCTGCGCCGGTCGTAAAATCAGCCTGGGCTTCACTCGCGCGGCCCAGCCGCAGCGCCGCCAGCCCGCGGAAGTAGTAGCCACGCGGATCATCGGTGCCGGCTTCGATCGCGTTGGTGAGGTCGTCGTAGGCCCGGTCATACTGACCGGCGTGGTAGGCATGCATGCCATCACCGATGGCACTCCTCACCGCCAGAGGCTCTTCGCCGACGAATTCGGCAGCCGTCAGGGAACCGCCCGCGATCGCCCCAGCCGCGATCGCCATCGAGAGACCGCCCACCGTGCACGCGGCCCGGAGCATCCGCACGCCGGCAGACGCCCTGCAGCGTCCCGTTGCACCTGCCCATCGCTCGTCCTGCTCGACCGATCCCATCGGCATGTTCTCCACGCGGAAACCATTCCCCAGCGCCATCCGTGACATCGGCTTCCTGCTGCCATCCTACCCTGCTGGCCACCGTCCCACGGCACAACCGTTTCGACCGGTCACTCACCCGGGCCGTAAAGTCTGCCCATCCCCGGCGATCCCGCGGCGGCAGGCATGGCGACGAAACGTCGCTTCGTCGAGAAACACGGCCGGCCGCACCAGTTGCATCATCATGGGCTGCTCCGGCCAGCCGAACGCCACCAGCAGACGATCGAAATCGGACGCCGGGCAGCTCCCTTTGAGATCGGCCAGCAGCACGCGGCCATCCTTGTCGAACGCATTACCGTCCACCTGCCACCACAGCCCCTGGCCCGGGCTGGTCCAGACGAACGAGCCATCTGGCTCGGCATACATGCGCTCCAGTCGGGACAACCGTTCGATCACCTCGTCAAATCCGATGGCCATCGGCACCGCGAGTTGGTCGCGCGGCACCGCCAGCATGGGCCACCTGCCCCAGGGATCCGCATGGGAATCGTGCGGTGGCGCTTCGGCCACGCCCGGCCCGCGGCCATGCAGCGTGATGTCGAAGGCGTAGAGTTCTTGGGGGGCGGCCATAATCTTCCTCGTCTGTCTGCCTGCGTCATCATTGCCAGCAATGGCGAGAAACTTCACGCGGCATCGACAATTCCGTCGCGACCGGGTGTTGCCGGCGAGCGCCAAACGCCGCGGCCGTGTCCCTCGTCATGATCGTGCCGGGAGCCGATCCCTCCCGCGACCGTGCCGATCGGCAGCCACTCGATCTGACCGCCATCGCGGGCCCGTCGAACGACCGCCGCAGCCGGTCCCGAAAGATCCTCGTCGAGATGATCAAGCGTTTGCAAGGCCCTGGGCCCCAGGCAGACCACTCGGCTGCGCGAGGTGGCCGATGTTCCGACCTCGGCGGCCGGATGACCGAGCACCACGGTGGCGGCGGAGTCCCACGGTGATGCCGCCCCGGGAATCGAAGCCGCATCGGCCCATTGGACCGATCGGATGATATCCGCGACGGCGTCGAGCCGCAGCCACTCGGCGATCGTGCCCACCAGATCCAAGCCGTCATCCCCGCGGAGTGAAAGCCGCCGCGCGGCCCGCTGCCAGAGGGCGACGCAACGGTGCCAGGTGTCAATCAGCCCCTGCCGACCCGCTGCGGAAAGTGTTGCCCCGCCGTCGCGAGCCGCCAACCAGCCGACCAGCCGTGTCGGAGCGTCGAGCACAGCGCTACAGGCCAACCGCCGCACGAGGCTCGCGGCCAACGGGCGGACATCGGCGATGTCGTCGAGCGCCACGCCAAACCGTGCGATCAGATCGACAGCGAGGCTCTCACCGAGCGTGGGCTCGCCACCGCTCGCCGCGTGGAGCGGATCGATATCGTCTCCATGCCGCACGGTCACGTCGCCATTCGACCAGCATGTGCCGACCATCGGAGCCCGGGAAGAAAGCATCCAATCGCCGGTCGCCTGCTCCAACCAGCGATCACGATCACCGCAGAGCACCGCAACCCGGACGGGCACGGGCCGTGATGCCGTCGGCATCGGTCGTCCACGCCTGTCCGCCATTGGCACCTCGATTCCGCGCCGCATCCAGTCCGCGAGTGTTGCCTGCATCCGTTGGCTGCGTCGCACCGCACCAGACACAACCCTCTCCCGCGCGGCCGCGGCCCTCCGGCCGGCATTCCACGGCCGCAGGTCGCCGGTCCATTCGCGGCTGATAAGCCAGTCGAAGGTGTCGCCCGCGAGCACGACATCGACGGCATCCACGGGCTGATAGCTCCCGTCGCGACGAAAGCCACAACGGAGGCTCGCCCTCCGCACCTCGGCGCGAAACCGCTCGACGCATCCGCGCGGAGGCCCGGCGGAGAGCGTGCCGTCCGACACGCACCAGTTCGACGTCACCACGAGCATGGCGGATGGTTCCTGCCGGCAGCGGCCCGCTGAGACAGTCTGGTCCGGGCAGCCAGAACCAACCTTCTTCATCGGCAGGCGGAAGGCCGTCGTGTGATCGACGGCCTGCACCCCGTTAACGACGGCAGCCTCCTGCCCCGACCCTGCCGGTTACGGAATCCATGCTGGCGATGGGGGAGCCGCATCCGCACCAGCTACGGAGCCAGGAATGTCGTCTGGCAGCTCGAATCCATCGAGCCGTCGAGTTCGGCACCCGTCAAGATCGCCGTGGCCTTCGCGGTGCCACTCCCGGGGATTCGATAGGCCAGTTCCACGGTCGCCTGCCCGCCGGGAGGGATGCTCGGAATGGAGTCGAACGACACATTGGAGCCGTCGATCCGCACGCGGGACGGACTCGGATCTCCCACGAGCGTCGCCCGTTCGGGCAACACGACCGTCAGATCGAGCCGTCCCGTGGAGGTTGTCCCGTTGTTGACAACCGTGCCGATGAGCGTCGTGGAATGTCCCACGATGACCGGATCGTCGCAGTCGGCCAGGGTGACTCGCAGACCCGCCTCACGGGGCGTGCGGGCCCGCGGCGTGTTGGAGCGGATGAGCACACATGATTCATCGGCAACCATCACCCCACCAACCGTCCCGCTAAGCACACCCCGGACGCACGAACGAGGCGAGGCCGCGACCGCACCGGCCGGTTGGGCTCGCAGATTGATCTGCCGCCGCAACTGCCCGCCCGGCTCGAGCGAGGGAAGGTCCCAAGAGACCTTCGACGACGCGAGTTTGTAGCCCTCGGAGGCCTCCAAGGGAGTAAAGGCATCATCCCAGCCGAATTCCAACGTGGTCGCACCCGATGCCACACTACCGGTATTTCGCACGGTGGCAACGAACTCGGAGACCGAACCTGGCATCACCTCAGCCGGTCCGACCATGTCCAGTTCCAGCGATGGCGTGGCGGGCAATGCGGTCGCAGCGGACAGGCTGCTGGCCGCCGGCAGGGCGGGCGGCGGAGCCGGCATCGCCGCGGCCGGCGGTGATGCAAATGGCGCTGCGACGGGGGGCAACGAAGTGGCTGGCGATGAGACGGGGGGTGGAGCCAGCGGCGCGGCCATTGCGAGTGGCGCCGGGCTCGTGGGTAGCGGCGTGGCAGGTAGCGGCGTGGCAGGTAGCGGCGTGGCAGGTAGCGGCGGAGCAGGCAGCGGCGGAGCAGTCGGGTAGGTCGTGGCCGGATAGGCATTGACCGGTGCCGCCACGGGGGCGGAGGTTGTCGGCAGAGGAGTTGCCAGTGGAGCGGCCGCGACCGGCGAGCCGGCGACCTGCACGCACGACGTCGCACCGCCTACGAACGTATGTGACTGGTCGAGAATTTCCACGCGATGGCATTGACGTCCCGGTTCATCGAGCAGGAAGTCGAGCGTCAGTCGTCGCGACGTGCCTGCTGCCAGATCGATGGTGCCCGTCTGTTCGATCGGACTCGCGGAGGCCTCGTGATGAAAGCCCTTGTCGAAGTAGTCAACCACGCGCAGCTTTTCCAACGGTCTTCCGGAGCGGTTGACCAGTTCCACCTCGAACGCCACCCGATCGCCGACCTTTGCCGACAGGGGGCCCGTCACCAGCACCGCAACGGGGTCTTCCGCGCGCACTGCCGCGGGCAGCACGGCCGCCAGCACCAGCAGGGTGATCGGCAGCAGACGGCGAGGGAGCAGCAAACGAACGGCGTCAGGCAGTGACATGGTCGCGGTTTCCGGCAACAAAGGGTTCCCAGGGCCGGAAAAGGCTACCACGGGGCCAGACCGACCGAAAAGCGGAAAGTGACGCCAGCGGGCGGAGGCCCGCCAAGCTGGCACGCACCACGACCGCCGGGCACGATGCCCGGCCCTCGCCAGCGGGCGGAGGCCCACCAAGCTGGGCACGCACCACGACTGCCGGGCACGATGCCCGGCCCTCGCCAGCGGGCGGAGGCCCGCCAAGAAAAAATCGCACGATGCGATGTTTTTCGTGTATTCAGTCGCTCGACCGGTGCCGCACGATGTCGCCCTGCACCATGTAGATCACGTCCTCGGCGATGTTCGTCGCCATGTCGGCGATCCGTTCGATGTGCTTCGAAACGGAATTGACCCGCAGCAGGCTCTCGACGTTTTCGGGGTTCGCCTTGATCTCCTGGATGACCCTCCGGCGGATCTTCTGCCGCGCCTCGTCAACCGCATCATCCTCCTCGCGGACCTGCCGGGCCAGGAGCGGATCTCCCTTGACCACGGCGTCGAGGCATTCCTTCACCATGTCCTGCGCCTGCATCGCCATCGTGCGGATTTCGGGAGGCAGTTCGCAGGGCTCGCCCGCAGTGAGTTGAGCCACCCGCTTGGCGATGTTGCGAGCAAGGTCGCCCATTCGCTCAAGGTCGTTGTTGATCTTCAACACCGACACCACGAAGCGGAGGTCGGCGGCGACCGGCTGATAGAGGGCGAGAATCTTCAGGCACTCCTCCTCGACCTCCACCTCCATGCGATCGATCTCCCCATCGTTTGCCATGACCCGCTGGGCAAGGTTGGTATCACGGTTGATGAGCGCCGTGATCGACTTGGAGATCGCCTCCTCGACGAGGGTGCCGACGCGAAGGATCCGCTCCTTGAGGTGCTCGATCTGGCGTTCAATGTGATGGGTCATGGCAATACTCAGCCGAAGCGGCCAGTGACGTAGGCTTCGGTCTCACGGAGGATGGGCTTCGTAAAGATGCCCGACGTCGAGCCGTATTCGATCAGGCGGCCGAGGTACATGAACGCCGTGTAGTCGCTCGTGCGACTCGCCTGCTGCATGTTGTGGGTGACGATCAGCACGGAATACCGCCCGCGGAGTTCCTGGATCAGTTCCTCCACCTTGCCAGTAGCAATCGGATCGAGTGCCGAACAGGGCTCGTCGAGCAGCAGCACCTCCGGTTCGGCGGCGATGGCCCGGGCAATGCAGAGCCGCTGCTGCTGTCCGCCAGAGAGGCCGATAGCACTTTCGTGCAGGCGGTCTTTCACCTCGTCCCAGAGTGCCGCGCCTCGCAGGCTCAATTCGCAGACCTCGTCGAGCACGGCTCGGTTGTTCTCGCCGTCGATCCGCAGTGCGTAGACGACGTTCTCGTAGATGCTCATCGGAAATGGGTTGGGCTTCTGAAACACCATGCCCATCCGCTTCCGCAGTTCGATGACATCCATTCGGGGATCGTAGATCGAATCGCCATTGAGCCGCATGTCGCCGGTGATTCGCGCGCTCTGTACAAGGTCATTGAGCCGGTTCACGCTCCTGAGCAGCGTCGATTTTCCGCAGCCACTCGGGCCGATGAGGGCCGTGACCTTGTTGTGCGGAATCGGCATCGTGATGCCGTGGAGGGCCTGCTTGCCGCCATACCAGAGATTAAAGCGGTCGATCTCCAGGACCGGCGTCACCTCGCGCACTTCGGGGTGCACTTCGGCAGGCACGTCGCGGCCAGCGGCCACGGCCTGCAGGCGATCAGCGGGCACCGCGGCGGAGAATGCCTCGGGCTGTCCACCGCGTTCCGGAGTTGTCTCAGCCTGGATGTTCATGATGGCAAGGAATGAAGGCGGTCGTCCGCGTCGCAGGATTGAAGATCGTAGCAGATCGAATCCGCCTCGGCAGGAAAGTCGCCCGCGTGCGGCTAAAATTGCTGCGCGACATACCGTCGCTTCAGCCGTGAACGAATCCAGATGGCCGCCACATTGAGCAGTGCGATGATGGTCACCAGCAGGAACGTGATCGTGAACACCATCGGCTTGGCCGCCTGGCTGTTGGGGCTCTGGAAACCGACGTCATAGATCAGGTAGGCGAGATGCATAAACTCGCGTTCCGGGTGCACAAAGGGAAACGTGCCGTCGATCGGCAGGTCGAGTGCGAGCTTCTTCACGCCGACGAGCATCAGCGGCGCCACCTCGCCCGCCCCCCGTGCCATCGCCAAAATGAGGCCTGTCATGATGCCCGGCAGCGCCCTGGGCAGGACGATCCGCCGGATCGTCTGCCACTTTCCGGCACCGCACGCATACGACCCCTCCCGCATCGAGTTGGGGACGGCGGAGAGCGCCTCCTCGGTGGCCACGATCACCACCGGCAGCGTCAAAAGGGCCAGCGTGAGCGACGCCCAGAGCAGACCGCCGGTGCCGAATGTGGGCTGATTGTCGGCCACGAGGCTCGCGCGGAAAAACAGTTCGTCGATACCACCGCCAAGGGCGTAGCAGAAAAAGCCAAGGCCAAACGCGCCGTAGACGATGCTCGGCACGCCCGCGAGGTTGTTGATCGCGATCCGTACCGCCGTGGTCACGGCCCCCGGCGACGCATATTCCCGGAGATAGAGTGCCGCCAGCACGCCAAAGGGGGCGACGAGCAGCGCCATGATCAGCGTCATCGCGACGGTACCCCAGATGGCCGGAAACACGCCGCCGGCGCTGTTGGCCTCCCGCGGATCGTCGCCGACAAACTCCCTCCATCGGCTGCCGTAGACGCCGAACTTGCCAGCCAGTGACAGCCTGTTCGGCTGACAGGCCCGCACGATGCCCTCCAGCGGGATCACCTTCTTGATCCCGTCAGCGGTTTCAACCTCGAGTCCCCAGCCCTCATTTTCATTCCGCAGCCGCCCGGTCCGCGCATCCATTTCGGCCGACTGCCTGCCGACCCGGGCGATGACCTCCTGCTCCGCGGCGGTCGCGGCCTTCTGCCCGGCCGACACGGCCCCGGAGCCGGCGACAGCCGGGCCGCCGTCGAGCCTGGCCTGCACGACAGCCAGTCGCGCGGCCCGCAGTTGACGCTGCAACAGGCCCCGCTCGTGGCGGTCTATCCGCATCGCCTCCCGCCACCGTCGCCGCACGACGGGATGCTCCCGCTCGAAGGCCTTCCAGGTCTCCTCCGGGCCGACCGCAATGACCTCATCGCCATGCAGCAGCCGCAGCGGAAATCCATGAAACCTTCCTCCCTCCAGCCGCTCCACGACCGTGGCCCACTCCGGCCGGCTCGCCCGCACGATCGCGGTATCATCGAACCATTGGTAATGGTGGCCGGAGACTTCGAAGTTGGCGGTCCGCACCAGCCGGCGGCTCCCGCGGCCCGCGGTCTTGGCAGTGGCCGCCTCGGCCCGCTCCCGTTCCGACACCTCGCCGAGCGCCCGCCCACCATCGGCCAACTCCACGAGTTCGAGCGGCACGGGCCAGAACGTGCTCGCGCCGCGAAACGCGATGAACGCGAGCAAGCCGGTGATCATCATGATCGCCAGCGCCAGGGCCCCGCCAGTGAGCCAGACCCAGGGCTCTCCATGGGCCGTGAGGCTCGAATACGACGACCTCATCCGGCGGGGCCGATGCTTGGTGTCAGAGCTCATGGGACCTCCTGCGGAACCGCTGCCGGACGATCTCCGCAGCCGTGTTGACGACGAAGGTCATGCCGAAGAGCGTGAGTGCAGCGAGGAAGAGCACGCGGTAGTGGGCACTCCCCCGAGCCGCCTCTGGAAGCTCGGTCGCGATCGCCGCGGAGAGCGTCTGAAAGCCGTTGAACAGGTTCCAGCCCATCAGCGGGGTGTTGCCCGCCGCCATCAGCACGATCATCGTCTCCCCGACCGCCCGTCCCAGACCGATCATCACGGCCGAGAAGAGGCCGCTCGCGGCAGCGGGCACGATCACCCGGATCGCCGTCTGCCAGGGGGTGGCGCCTGCGCCGAGGGAGGCGCTGCGGAGATGATCGGGCACGCTCGATAACGCGTCGTCGGCAATCGTGAAGATCAATGGGATGATGGCGAAGCTCATCCCGATGGCGACGATGAGGGCATTGCGTTGCACGTAGGTGCCGAAGAGCCCGCCGCGGGTGTCGAGCCGCAACGCATCGAGAAACGACGCCGCGGCAATGGCGAGAGCCAGTGCAAGGGCGATGCCGACCGCAAAAGTGCCCAGTGACGTGATCGCCGCCTGATACTGCGACCACCCCTGACTGTTCCGCCGCAGCCATGGGTTGACGAACCGGCCCACCAGCATCGCCGACAGCACCCCGGCCAGCGGCAGGAGGGCGAGCACCCAACCGCCGAAGCCGCTGCCACCACGTCCGTCCAGCCACGCGGCGACGTCGCCGTTGAACAGGAGGCGTTCCATAGGAGCCGCCGCTGCGTTCGCCACCGCGGCCCCTGCCGGGAGTGCAACCGCGGCGATGAGCGGAAACCGCCAGGCGGCATACCGGCTCCTCCAGCCCGCCGACAGGAGCTGCCACAAGAACGCGCCCGTGAGCAGCGCCAATGGCACGCAGAAAAATCCAGCCAGCACTGTCATCAACGACCGTTCGATAATCGGAGCAAAAATGAGTCCGGCCACGAACCCGAGCACCACGCTCGGCAGGCTGGCCATCATCTCAATCGTGGGCTTGATGCGGGCCTTCCAGCGGGGGTGCATGAACTGGCTGGCAAAGATCGCCGCCAGGATGGCGATGGGTGTGGCAAACAGCATCGAGTAGAGCGTGGCCTTGAGTGTGCCGAAGATGAGCGGCACGAGGCCGAACTTCGACTCGAACGATTCGTGCCCGGTCGTCTCCCAGGCATGGACATGACCGGGATATTTCTCGTACCACACCCGGCCAAACAGCGACCGCCACGAGACCTCCGGATAGCCGGCGTTCAACGTCCAGGCCGCCAGACGTGCGCCGTCGGCGGCAAGCAGCCTATTTTCTCGGGGCGCGATGAGCAGTTGCCGGGCCGGTGCCTCGAGCCCGCCTGGATCGCCGCCCGGGAGCGCCGCCGCCGTCGCGCCGGTGGTCGTCTGCACGAGGCGAATCCCGCCGGAGGCATCGGCCACGGCCAACAGCCGCGAACGCGGCGACGCTGCCAGTGCGGTAATGCCGTGGTCTGCACCACTACCGGGGACCGCGGCAAACTCCTTCGCGACCGCCATCTGGAGGCCGTCCGCGGCCGCCGCGTCGGTTGCCCGCGTGGCAAAAAACACCCGCACGACACCGGCGCTGTCGCCGACGGCCAACGCATTGCCGCCGAACACCCGAGCCACACTGGTCACCTTCTGCAGGGCTGACTGGAGTTGGTCAGGCGCGAGTGGGTCTGGCGCCGCGTCGAACGATTCCATCAACACCGGCGATTCGACATCCCGAATCTCGTACCGACGCGCTGCTCCATTCTCACCAATCAGAAACAATTGGTCGCCCAGTTCCGAGACCCGCACAAACCGCGGCACGAACTCACCCGTGTTCCCCGTGGCGTCGGTCGACTTCGCATCGATGGTCGATCCGGAAGCGGTGGTGACCAGTTCATCGGTGAGCAGGTTGCGTCGCGACGAGATCGCCTCCACACGCACCTGCCCCTTCGCATCCAACGCGGCTACGAGCGGGCCGCCACTGAGCATGGTGATGTCGGCATCGATCACCGGACTCTGGAGAGATGTCGATGCTGGCGCGTCGAATTCCGTCACCATCCGAACGGTGGCATACTGCCCGGTAAGCCCTCGCACGATGACGGCATCCTCGTGGGAGCCCGCCTCTCCCGGCGCAAGGCCTACCGCTGCTGGAGGCAGCCCGTCGGCGGTAAGGAACGTCGATTCCAGACCGAGCCGACCGATGCGGAAGCTGCCGTCTTCGTACCCGACCGCGGCCTGAATGCTTCCAGGCAACATCGTGATCGTGGTGGCACGGGCGAGCCCACATTCGGCGGCCGTCCGCGTCAGGAGGGGCTCGCCATCGGCGATCGAGAAAACCCGCACGAGCCCCGCCTCGGACGGATCGCCCGTCTTCGCCACCGCGTGAGCGTCGAACAGCCAAGCGACGACACCAGATTCGTCGGCACCCAGGCTGGTGGCAAGGGTCGCCTCGCCTCCCTCCGACGACGGCGCTGCGGGTGCGGCCATCACGGTGGATACGCGGTCCGCGGTGAGCCGCGCCGGCCGGAACAGTGGCAACGCCACGGCCAGCAGAAACACCGCCACCGCCAAGACGGCCAGGATCGTGCCGATGCCGCCGAGCGTGATGACGGCTCGGGCCAGCGAGTCGCCAGCCTTCACCCACGGATGGGTCTTGCGTCGGCGCGAGCGGCCCGTGAAGGTGGACTGCGGTGGCATGCCCGGGCTCAGGTCTCGGCGGAAGGAAGCTGCGTCAAAAGCGTTGGCTGTCGAACAGAATGTCGATCAGGAGATCGGGTCACGGGCTCGTCAGGCCGAGACTCTGCAGGGCCCGCTTCGCAATCGGCCCGGTGATCGGCAGATACCCGTCCTTCCGGACATCGGCCTGACCGGTGGCACTGAGCACATAGCGAATGAACTCGCCCCGCAACGAATCGATCGAGCCGCCCGGCTTGTGATTCACGCTCAGGTAGAGAAAACGCGAGAGCGGGTATTCGCCCGAGTAGGCAAACTTCGGCTCGGTCGCGACTGCCGGGCCGCCCTGTTTGGCCGACAAGGGCAAAGACCGCACGTCGGCGGTCATGTAGCCGATGCCGCTGTAGCCGATGCCATACTTATCGCTGGCGACGGCCTGCACCACCGCAGAACTTCCCGGCTGCTCCTTCACGGTGGACTTGAAGTCCCCTTTGAAAAGAGCGTTTTCTTTAAAATAGCCGTAGGTGCCGCTGGTGGCATTGCGGCCATAGAGACTGATCGGCTTGTCCTTCCATTCCCCCTCGAGGCCCAGATCGCCCCAGGTGCGAATCTCATTTTTCCCGCCGCCCGAGCGATTCTTCGAGAAGATCGCATCGACCTCCTGCAACGAGAGGCTCTTGAGCGGGTTATCCTTGTGGACGAAAACGGCGAGCATGTCGATCGCCACGGGCACGACAGTCGGGGCATAGCCGTGCTTTTCCTTGAAGGTGTCGATCTCAGACGGCTTCCAGTCGCGGCTCATCGGCCCGAACGTGCTCGTGCCCTCCGTCAGCGCCGGCGGGGCCGACGCCGAGCCCTTGCCTTCGATCCCCTCCTGCACGCTCGGATAAAACTTCTTGAACCCCTCTGCCCAGAGGGCAACCAGGTTGTTCATCGTGTCTGACCCGACGCACTTCAGCGAACCGGCCACCTCGCCCGCCACCTTCACGTAAGGCTTGAGGGCCGGATCGATCTCCTGATCCAGAGCGACGGCGGTGCGAGCGACCGTTCCCGCAGTCAGGCAGGCAACCGCCGGCAGCAAGGCGAATCCAGCACATGCGAAGACCATGGATCCGAACCTGCGGGCCATACGCGAAATACGTGTCAACATCACCACATTCCTCTGAACGGAGAAGGGGGCCTGGAACAACCTCTCGGGTTAATCGTACCGGGAATTGCGAGCATTTCATGAGCAGCTAAAAATGCCCGGAAAAACCACCGGCTTCGTGCGCAAAGCCGCGGCATCTACCCCAAGAAGCCCCGGACGGAAGTCCGGGGACGTTGCTTCACGAAAAACATCGCATCGTGCGATTTTTTCTTGGCGGGCCTCCGCCCGCTGGTGCTGACCCGGCCCTCCGGGCCGGGCGCACGTTGTTGTTGGTCGTTCCCGGTTTTGCATGGCAGGCGGGACGATCCTCAACCCCGGAGTCACCCGGCTTCCGCCGGAGGTTAACGCCTTGGCGGCGCGAAGCCCCTTCGGAGCGTGTTTTCCGTGACCGTCCGCGGCACGAGAAACTGCTGCAGATAGTCAGGCCCGCCTGTCTTGCTGCCGATGCCCGACATCCGGTAGCCGCCGAATGGCTGCCGGTGGACCAGCGCGCCGGTGATACCCCGATTCAGATAGACATTGCCCGCTTGAAGGGCCGCTTCCGCCTCGTGCAGATGCGCCGGGCTGCGGGAGAAGACGCCGGCGGTGAGCGCGTAGGGAGTGCCGTTGGCGAGTTCGACCGCGTGACCGAAATCGCGTGCACGAAACACCGCCAGCACCGGTCCAAAGATCTCTTCCTGCCCCAACGGGCTGGCGGGGTCGACGTCGCCGAAGACGTGCGGCCCCACGAACCAGCCCAGTTCGGCCATGCCACCGACCTCGACAGCCGCCACCTCGCGGGCCGTCCGCCGCCCCTCCGCAATGAACGACCGGACGCGGTCCCGTGACTCCGCATCGACCAGCGGCCCCATCCGCGTGCCCGGTTCGGCAGCCGGCCCCACCCGCAGGCTCTTCACCGCCTCTGCTAGCCTCGCGACAAAGGCGTCGTGCACACGATCGAGCACGATCACACGGGAACAGGCGGAGCACTTCTGTCCCTGAAAGCCAAACCCGCTCTGCACGACCGCGACCACCGCCTCGTCGAGATCGGCGTCGTCATCGACGATGATCGCGTTCTTGCCCCCCATCTCGGCGATCACCCGCTTCACCAGCCGGCTGCCTACCGATGCCGATGCCGAAGTGGCCTGGGCATTGATCGCCAGCCCCACGGCCCGCGAACCGGTGAAGGCCACGAGTGCCGTGTCGGGATGCGAGACGAGCGTCGGCCCCACCTCCTCGCCGCGGCCTGGAAGGAAGGCCAACGCCGCGGGGGGCACACCCGCCTCGAGCAGCATCTCATGCAGCCGCAGCGCGATCAGCGACGACTGCTCGGCAGGCTTCATCACCACCGTGTTGCCCGTCACGAGCGCGGCTGTGGTCATGCCGGCAAGAATCGCCAGCGGAAAGTTCCACGGTGCGATCACCACCGCCACGCCACGCGGCAGCCAGGCCGTGGTATTTTCCTCGCCCGGCACGTCCACCCGCACCGGCCTTGCCAGCCGCCGTGCCTCGTGCGCGTAATAGCGGCAGAAGTCGATCGCCTCCGCCACGTCGGCATCGGCCTCCCGCCACGGCTTGCCCACCTCGAAGACCTCGATGGCGGCCAGTTCGAACCGCCGCCGTTGCATGATGCCCGCCGCCTGCTCGAGGATCTCGGCCCGCCGCTCCCAGCCGGCGGCCTGCCACGAGGGCAGCGCCTGCCGGGCCGTCGTGACCGCGCGGTCTGCATCTGCGGGCGTGGCCGCAGACACCTCCGCGATCAATCGGCCGCGATCCGAGGGGTTGTACCGCTGGAACCGGTCGGTCGCATCGGCCCGCCGGCCGTCGATCACGACCGGCACCATCGCCGGGCCTGCGGAAAACATCGCAGCAGCTTGGTCCACTGCCTCCTGCATCGCAAGACGCGAAGCCTCCACCGAAAAATCAGTGAGCGGTTCGTTACAAAACCCAGCCGTGGCGGCAGGGGTGTCACGCGGAGCAATCTCTTCGGCGTCGGCAACAGCTCCGGCCTCGGCTCCCGCACTCGGCCCCGGCGGTGCGAGGAGCGTGGACGGCGGCACGTGCTTCACGAAGCCCGCCCGCAGGAATGAATCGTTCGACGAATTTTCGAGCAGCCGCCTGACAAGATAGGCCATGCCCGGCACGAGCTGGCCGTAGGGCATGTAGATCCTCAGCCTCCAGTCAGCGGCCGTCACCGCCTCCTTCTCGGGGTCGCCCATGCCGTGAAGCATCTGCATCTCGACGCTGCGGCGGTCGAGGCCGAGATGTTCGGCCACCGCCATGCCATGGGCGAGCGACCGCAGGTTGTGGCTGCCGAGCGCGGGCCGCAGCGTCGTGGCGTGCTCCATCAGAAACGTCGTCGCCGCCTCGTAGCAGGCGTCGGTCCGCCACTTCTGCTGCCAGACGGGCACGGGCCACCCAGCGGCCTCGGCGTGCACCGTCTCATAGTCCCAGTAGGCGCCCTTCACGAGCCGGATCCAGACCGGCGTGCCGCGGTCGCGGGCCCACGAGGCCAGCGATTCGAGGTCGCGGAGCGACTCGCGGAGATAGCACTGCACGACCACGCCGCAGTGCGGCCAGTCTCGAAACTCCTCCTCCATCGCGATCTGCCGGAAGATGGACAGCGTGAGGTCCTTCGTGGCATGGCTCTCCATGTCGATGTGGACCTGCGCCTGATTGTCGCGGGCCAGCCGCCAGAGCGGCCGCAGCCGCGCGAGCACGCGCTGCGAGGTGCCAAGCTGGTCGATGGCGTCAAACTGGCTGTCGAGCGCGGAGAGTTTCAGTGACACGTTCACCCGCGGCATCGGCCCGCTGGGGCCGTCGTCAACGAGCGGATCGGCTGGCCAGGCCGTGGCGAGGCGGGGTAGCTCGGTGAGCAGTTGCGAGTAGGCCGCCGCGTAGGCATCGGCTTCTGATTCGCTCGTGACAGCCTCACCGAGCAGGTCGAGCGTGAAGCCCCGGTGATGCCGACGCTGGGTGAGTGCCGCCCGTGCCGCCTCGGCAGGATTCGAGCCGGCGATGAACCGGCGGGCCTGGGCGAGCACGGCGGCCCGGATCGCCCGGGTGGCCAGGGGGGCGAGCAGCACGCTCCGCGACGCCCGCAGGGCCATCCGCAGCGACTGCGGCAGCCGCTCGATCACGGCATCGTCGATGTATTCGCGAAGGTGCCGATCAAGTGCTGCCGGGTCGTCGAGCATCGGCATGCAGTCAACGAGCCGAAACAGCCGCACCTTCAGGTCGTCGTCCTGCGTGGCCCACTCCGCCGCCTGCTGCACCCACCACTCCGGCGACACCGGCGTCGGCTCTGCTGCCAGCGACCGTTCCAAGAGACTGCGGCCGATCTGCTGCGTGCGGACCTCGATCTGCTCCCGGTCAGCCGGCGACAACCGGCTGGGAACAACCCCCTCAAACGCGGCTCCTGGGGTGTAGGCCATCGGATCGGTTTCCTCTCTCCAAGTGTTGGTACGGAAAGCGTTTGCGAAAAGTTCGCCGGTGGCTGGCGGTGCCGAAGCCGGCCCCTGGCCCTCCCGCCGTGCTACAATGCCGCCCATCGTAGATGGCAAGGTAGCCCTCGCGTTCAACTTCTGCTTCGGACACACGTGAATCCTTCGGCAGGACAGGCTCTCGCTCAGTTGTCGGCCACGCTCGCGGCCCGCGGTCCCGTGGTGCTGCCCGCCCTGTTGCTCTGTGACTTCGGCCACCTCGCCCGCGAGGTCGAGCGGTTGGAGTCGGCCGGTGCTGCAGGCCTGCACCTCGACGTGATGGACGGCAGGTTCGTGCCACAACTCACGTACGGCCTGGTGGTGGTCGAGGCCGTCCGGCGAGCCGCGAAGGGGCCCCTCGAGGTGCACCTCATGGTCGAGCAACCGGAGTCGTGCATCGAACACTACGCCGAGGCCGGGGCCGACATTCTCACCGTTCACTTGGAAGGCCTCTCCGACCCGCGGCTGACGCTCCAAACGATCTCTTCGCTCGGCCCTCAGGCCCATCTGGCCATCAGTCCGGCTACGCCGGTCGAACGGGTGGAGCCGTATCTCGATGTCTGCGATGGCGTGCTTGTCATGAGCGTGGAACCGGGATTCGGCGGCCAGCGTTTCAACCCGGTGGCACTTGAAAAACTCGCCCATCTTGCCGCCCTGCGGAAGGAGCGAGGCGGCTCGTTCAAACTGGCCGTGGACGGCGGGATCTCCACCGAGACCATCGGGCCGGTCGCTGCGGCTGGTGCCGAATTGATCGTGGCGGGCAGCGCCGTGATCCGGTCGCCGGACTACACACAGGCGATCGCTCAACTCGAACAAATCGCCCGGGGTGTCACGTGATCAGGCACCTCTCGCGATCCTGTTTCTCCCGCGGCATCGTCGCCGCGGAGAATCTTTTCCTCCTGGAGCCAATACCCTCTCAATGCCAGATTCCTTGATCGTGATTCGCTCGGGAGCGACCGACTTCGAACTGCAGGGCCGAATTCGCGGCGCCGTTGACATCCCACTCTGCTCTGCAGGCGTCGCCGAGGCGGAGCATACAGCCACACTGCTGGCCGGATCATCAGCCATCGCGCTCTATACGTCCGACGAGATCTGTACCGTGGAAACCGGCCGCATCGTCGGCGAGGCCATTGGCCTGAAGCCACGGGTCGTCCCCCATCTGCACAACCTCGATCAGGGGCTTTGGCAGGGGATGCTCGTCGAGGAGATTCGCCGCAAGCAGCCGCGGCTCTATCGACAGTGGCAGGACAACCCTTGGGCGATCGCGCCCCCTGAGGGAGAACTCCTCGAAGAGGCCTGCGAACGTGTCGAGGTGGCGCTTGAAAAACTTCTTCGTCGGCACCCGCACGGATGCGTGGCGGTCGTCGTGCCCGAACCGCTCGACCGCATTGTCCGCTGGATCGTGGCGGGAGAGTCGATGGGCGACCTGTGGGGCCGTGATCCCCACCGCGAGCCACTCGTGGAGATTCCAGTGGCGGCACAGTGGGCCCGCAAGACGCGCGCCGATCGTCGTCAGCCCGCCCCACTATGAGGCTTCATGCCCGCAAAGCACCGCTGATTGCCGCGTCGACTGCCGCCAATTCCGGCGCAGCCGCGCAGCGGACCCAAGGTCTACAATGTCGGCCTGTGACGCGTACCGGCCGCCGCCATCATCTGGCGCCCGCGTGCTGCGTCACGCCGTGATACACGCGCTCGATACACGCTCACAACACACGCTCAATACACACGCGCATGGAACGCCGCCGCTCTCCGCGACCAAGCTCTGAAACTGCCACGAGTCCGCCGGCTGCTGCCGTCGAGGCCGATGCCGGTGCCGTCGCGACCCCCGCAGCCAAGGCTCCACCGGCACCTCGGACCAAGCGGGGCGTTCCCGAGGGCCTCTGGCAGAAGTGCGAGGGCTGCGGCGCCACGATCTACCGCAAAGAAGCGGAGGAGATGCAGAACGTCTGCCCGCAGTGCGGCTTCCATTGGTATATGTCGGCAGCGCAGCGAATCGCGCAGCTGCTCGACGACGGCACCTTCGAGGAATGGGATGCCAATCTGCGGCCGACCGATCCACTCGGCTTCCGCGATAAGAAGGCCTACGCCGAACGGATCGTCGCCGAGCAGAAGCGTACGGGCATGCCCGATGCCGTCGTCACAGGCACCGGCATGATTCGGGCCCGCCGTGTCGCCTGCGGCGTGACCGATTCCTCGTTCATCATGGGCAGCATGGGAAGCGTGGTCGGCGAACGGTTGGCGAGGCTGGTTGAGCGGGCCACGGCGGGCAAATTACCGCTGATCATCATCAGCGCGTCAGGCGGCGGCGCCCGCATGCACGAGGGCATTCTGTCGCTGATGCAGATGGCGAAGGTGTCGGCGGCGCTGGCCAGGCATTCGCAAGCCGGCGGCCTGTTCATCTCCGTGCTCACGAATCCGACGATGGGTGGCGTGGCGGCGAGCTTTGCATCGCTCGGCGATCTCTGCTTTGCAGAGCCGCGGGCCCTGATCGGCTTTGCCGGGCCGCGGACGATCAAGGCGACGATCCGTGTGGAACTGCCAAAGGGCTTTCAGACGAGTGAGTTCCTGCTGGAGCACGGCTTCATCGACCGCATCGTGACCCGCAAAGATCTCAAGAGCGAGATCGCGCGGGCTATCGACTATTGCGGCGGGTAGGACGACGTCGCCCGCATTCCCTTGCTTGCGCTTCGGGCTTGGATGGCCCCTCAGATCACCGATTCCCATCCAAGCCCGAAGCGCAAGCGAGAGGAAACAACGGTTGGGATCCAACGATCCCAACTGAACCGCCAGGCACCCGCGACACAACGCACCGCCTCAGGACGTTCCGCAATCCTCAGCGCATTCAGGCGGGCGATAACGCATCGATCTTCGCGGCGAGGATGAAGTCATTCTCCGAGAGGCCTCCGATGGCATGCGTGTAGATCTCGATCCACACCCTCCGGTAGCCCTCCAGATGCAAATCGGGATGGTGCTGCTCCCGCTCTGCCAAAGCTCCCAAGTTGTTCATGAGCTTGATGCACTCGCGGAAGTTCTTCAGTTCAAGGTCGCGGCGGATCCGCGTGCCATCGTGCGTGAGCCGCCAGGCGGGCAGCGTGGCCAACTGGGCCTCCGCCTCCGAGAGGGAATATTTTGGCACGCTCCCTTCGCAGGGCACGCACTTCTTCGCGGTGAGATCACAGGCGGTTTGGGGGGATGGCATGGTCTGGTCCTCGCGTGTCGTGGACGCGGGGATGGCCCTCGCGCTGCCCGAGGATACCACGAAACATCGGCACGCTGGCCGCCCCCGGTTGGTAACTATACTGAGATGACGGTTGATGCCCCGCCTCATCACTCGCCAGGCAGCCAACGAAGCAGGAGTACGGATGCGAAAACAGTTGCATGGCCAACCGGCCGGTCTCCACGGTGTCGTGCTGGCCGTGATGCTGACGTCGCTCGCGGCCGGCGACGGCTTCGCTGCCGAGCCCTACAACCCGCCGATCGCGGCGGCCTCCGACGAAGCCGCGCAGGCAACCGCGGCGATCGGCCTGCCCGCCGGCTTCCGGGCCGAACTGGCCGCCGCTGAGCCCGAACTCGCCAACCCTGTCGCGTTTACCTTCGACGACCGCGGCCGGATTCTCGTCTGCGAGACCTTCCGCACCGACCGGGGAGCCGAAGACAACCGTCGACACATGAACTGGCTCGACGACGATCTCGCCGCTCGGAGCATCGAGGATCGGCTCGCCTACATCCGCAAACATGCGGGGCCCGATCTCAAGGCCTACACCACCGAGCACGATCGCCTGCGGCTGCTCGTGGACCGTGATGCCGACGGCCGGTTCGAAGTCTCCACCATTTTTGCCGACGGATTCAACGGCGTTCTCGACGGCATCGGCGCCGGCGTGCTGGCCCGCAACGGCGATGTCTTCTACACCTGCATTCCGCACCTCTGGCGGCTCCGGGACGACAACGACGACGGCATGGCCGACGACCGGCAACCGCTCCACCGTGGCTACGGCGTCCGCTTCGCCTTCTACGGCCACGACCTGCACGGCCTCTGCTGGGGACCTGACGGCAGGCTCTACTTCTCGATCGGTGACCGCGGCCTCAACATCCCGCTTGCCGACGGTCGGATCGTGATGCCCGACCGGGGCGGGGTGCTGCGGTGCGAGCCCGATGGCTCTGGTCTGGAAGTGGTCCACGAGGGCCTGCGCAACCCGCAGGAACTCGCCTTCGACGACCTCGGCAATCTGTTCACAGGCGACAACAACAGCGACGCCGAAGACAAGGCTCGCTTTGTGCACGTGATCGACGGCGGCGACTCCGGCTGGCGAATGCACTATCAGTATCTGTCCGATCGGGGACCGTGGGGCCGCGAGAAGCTCTGGCAGACGGCGTTCGACGGCTCCGCGGCCTATGCCCTTCCGCCGCTCAAGCATGTCGCGTCGGGCCCGGCCGGTCTCTGCTACGACCCGGGCGTAGGGCTGCCGCCTCAGTTTGCCGGACGTTTCTTCCTCTGCGACTTCCATGGCACGTCGGCCGGCAGCGGCGTCAACGCGATCACGGTCGCGGCCCGTGGCGCGGGCTTCGAGGTGACGGGCAGCGAGCCGTTCGCAAAGCATGTTCTCGCCAGTGACTGCGAGTTTGGGCCCGACGGCGATCTCTACCTGCTCGACTTTGTCGAGGGCTGGCGGGGACCAAACAAGGGGCGGATTCACCGGATCGAGCGGACCGGCCGAACGCCGGAAGAGGAGCTGCGGCAGGCGCAGACACGGCAGCTCCTGACAACAGACTTCGCAGCCCGCGACACGAAGGAGTTGCTCGACCTGCTCGGGCATGGCGATCGTCGTGTCAGGCTCTTCGCACAGTTTGCGATCGCCGGCCAGCCCACGCCTCCGGTCGATCGACTCGCAACGCTGGCGGCCGACGCATCACTGCCTGTACAGCCGCGGATCCACGCCCTCTGGGCCCTCGGCCAGATCGGCCGTTCGCGATCAGCCGCCTCCGCGTCGGCCGCTACCGCCCTGCTCAACACCGCAGCCTCGCTCGTCGCAGCCACCGAACGCGAGCCGTTGGCCCAAGCCTGCCGGGTGCTTGGTGACCTGCGATACGCGGCGGCCGTGCCGATGCTTGTCGAGCGGCTCCAAGACGACAGTCCACGGGTGCGGTTCTATGCCGCTCAGGGCCTGGGCAGGATCGGCGATGCCGCCGCGATCGAGCCACTGGTGACACTGCTCCGAAGTGATGCAACGACCCATCTGGCCGACTCCCAGCAGTGCGATCGAGCGCTACGGCAGGCGGCGACGGTGGCGCTGGCCCGCTGCGCTGGCTATCGATCGCCCGGCCTACCGCCAGCAGCGACGAACGCGGGCGACGCGTTGACACCATTTCTCACGGATGCCTCGCCCGAGGTGCGGCTTGCCATCGCGGTTGCCCTGCGGCGGCTCGCCTCGCCGCTCCTGGCCCGCTGCCTCGACGACACCGATCCCCGCGTGGTGCTGGAGGCCGCGCGGGGCATCTACGACGAGCCGATCGCAGCGGCCTTGCCGGCATTGGCGGCGGTCGCGAGCCGTTTTCCGGCCGTCTGCGCCACGACGACAACGATGCCGGCCGCGACACCAGCGGCGACGTTCAACGCCGATCCACTCTGGCGCCGGGTGATCGCCGCCACCGACATGCTGGGCCAACAGGAGAATGCGGCCGCCCTCGTCGGCCTCGCCTCACGATCGGAATTGCGGCCAGCCCTGCGACAGCTCACCATCGACTGCCTTCGCGACTGGGCCCAGCCGCCGGTTCGCGACCGGGTGCTCGGTTCGTCGAGGCCTGCTGGGGCCCGAGATGCCGGGGTCGCCGCTGCCGAGGTCGGTACCGGTCTCGCCGCGCTGCGTGCTGCGGCTGGCCCGCTCGGGCCCGACGTTTTGCTGGCGGCCGCCAGCCTGGGCGTGCCGGGCACGGGCCAACTGATCGCCGACGCGGCGGTGGACCGGGCCACCGATGCCGCCAAGCGTGTCGCGCTCATCGAAGCTCTGCGGAAGGCCAACGCCCCCGAACTATCGGCCGTGATGACAACACTCCTCAACGATGCCGACCCGCAGGTCCGGGCGGGTGCGCTGCGGTCACTGGCGACGATCGCCCCAGATGACTTTCTGAAGGCGGCGGCCGCGGTGGTCGCCGGCGATGCGATCCCGGAACTGCAGGCAACGCTCGACGTCGTCGCCGGAATGAAAGGGGACGGGGCCACTGCAGTCGTTCGCACCGCGATCGACAGAATGAAGCAGGGCACGCTTCCGCCGGAAACCCATCTGGAGGCGCTCGAGGCCGCAGCGGCACGACAGCTGTCCACGTCCGACCTGCCCACGTCCTCAGCAGCCGAGGGCTCATCGCCCGATACACTCGCTGCCTACCGGCGGTCGCTCTCCGGCGGCGATGTGGCCCGCGGCGAGGCCGTGTTTCTCAACAAGACCGCCGTGTCGTGCAGCCGTTGTCACATGGTGGGGAATCGAGGCGGCGAGGTCGGCCCCAATCTGACCGGGATCGGGCTGGCCAGAACCCGTGAGACGTTGCTCGAATCGATTGTCGAGCCGAATGCCGCGATCAGCCCCGGCTATGGCACACTGACACTGGTGCTCGACGATGGCACGACGGTCAGCGGTGTCTTTCGCGGGGAGAACGAGCAGGAGGTCGAATTGATGCTCGCGGATGGGGCGCGGCGAAAGATTCCCGTGGCGGAAATCGAGGACCGCGCGGTTGGCCTGTCGGCGATGCCGGCGGACATCCGCGACAAGCTCACGCCCCGCGAACTCCGTGATCTCGTCGCGTATCTTGTCTCCCTGACGGGAGATCCAGCAGCGTCGAAGCACTGATCCCTGCAACGTGGAACTGTGCCGCACACTCCTCACACGATCCATGCTGTCCATGCCGTCCCAGAAACATCCCATGCCAGACCACACTTTGCGGAACTTCCTGCTCAGGGCAGGGCTGGTCGGCCTCCTCGGGATCGTTCTCGCTGCAGCAGGGTTCTGGCTGATCGGCGGGCGGCAGGGGATGCTGCTCATGGTGGCCCGCATGCGGCGGTCGCATCCCGCGGCGAATCAGCCCGTGGCTTGGAAGCATGGGCCGAGCGAGGCACCGGCCGTACGGAAGCCGAACATCATCGTCATCCTCGCGGATGACATGGGCTTCAACGACATCACCTTCAACGGAGGCGGAGTGGCGGGCGGCGCCGTCCCCACGCCTCGGATCGACTCGATCGGACGTGACGGCGTGAACTTTCCGATGGCTTATGCCGGCAACGCCACCTGCTCACCATCACGGGCAGCCTTGATGACCGGCCGCTATCCGACCCGTTTCGGGTTTGAGTTCACCAGTGCCCCGATCAATTTTGCCCGCGTGGTGGCGATGAACATGGGCAATCCCTTCCACGATGCCATCTACCACCGCGAACGTGAAAAAGACGTGCCGCCGTTCACAACGCAAGGACTGCCGACGAGCGAGATCACGATCGCGAAACTGCTGGCGGAGGTGGGCTACCACACGAT
The DNA here is from genome assembly GCA_945877135.1 of Candidatus Kuenenia stuttgartensis. Classification (GTDB taxonomy): domain Bacteria; phylum Planctomycetota; class Planctomycetia; order Pirellulales; family UBA1268; genus CAMCQY01. Next base: position 12,819 of record CAMCQY010000010.1, on the reverse strand, counting down.
GCACCTGGGCAAGTGGCACCTGGGAGAGACCGAGGAATTCCATCCGGAGCGGCACGGCTTCCACGAAAGCCTGGGATTCCTGGCGGGGAGCTCGATGTATGACGATCCGAAGAGCGCGAATGTCGTCAACGCACAGAATGCATTCGATCCGGTGGACCGCTTTCTCTGGGCGGCGCAGCCGAGCGGCGTGCGGTTCAACGGCGGTCCCGTGTTCAAGACCGACGGCTACATGACCGACTACCTCACCAATCAGGCGATCGATGCGATCGAGGCCAATCGCAACCGCCCGTTCTTCATGTACCTGGCCTACAACGCCCCCCATTCACCGCTGCAGGCCACGAAGGCCGACTACGACGCCCTGCCGCAGATTGGCAGCCATTCGCTCCGGGTATACGCGGCCATGATCCGCAATCTCGACCGCAACATCGGCCGCGTGCTGGACGCCCTCCGGGAGCAGGGGCTCGAGAACGACACGCTCGTGATCTTCACGAGCGACAACGGCGGTGCGAATTACCTCGGGCTCAACGATCTCAACAAGCCGTATCGTGGCTGGAAGGCGACGTTTTTCGAGGGTGGTCTGCGGGTGCCGTTCTTCATGCGGTGGCCGGGGCGACTGCCGAAGGGGGAGCATGTGGCCGAGCCCGTGACGCACTTCGATATCTACGCGACGGCCGCGGCCGTCGCCGGCGCCACGCTGCCCGTCGATCGCATCATCGATGGCACAAACCTGCTCCCGTTCGTTGACAAGACCGCCGCGGGGCGGCCGCACGAGTCGCTCTTCTGGCGGAGCGGAAACTATCGGACGATCCGCGCAGGCGACTGGAAGCTGCAGGTTGACGACACCCGCCGAAAGCAGTGGCTCTACAACCTCACCGACGATCCGACCGAGCAGCACGACCGTGCGGACGAAAACCCGGCCAAGGTGGCCGAGTTGGCTGCCCTGCTCGGAAAGATCAATGCCGAACAGGCGAAGCCGCTCTGGCCGGCGCTGATCGAGGTGCCGGTGTTGATCGACAAGCCGCTGGGCCGACCGGTGGCCAAGACCGACGAATGGATCTACTGGTCGAATTGACCCGTGTTATCAATACCGGCCTTCAAATCCCGCGAAGCCGCCGTGGATGATCGTGCTCGATCCGGCGTCGATCCCGGAGATGCTCGCCGGGCCGGTGATCACGGGCGGCCATTGGCCATCGGCCTGGGCAATATTGCCCACGCCCACCACACGGTAGCCCAGCGATAGGCTCCAACGGTCGGTCACATCCCAGGCCAGGCCGGTGTCGACCGAACCCAGCCATGAGAACACGCCGAGCGTCGAGTGCACGTTGACCGGAGCGCCAGAGGCAAAGACGGCCTGTGTCCCGGCACCGGTGGCCAGCGTCGTGGTGTTCGTGATCGAGTTGCCGGCGATCATGAACTTCGGCACTGATGAGAAGCGAACCTGCGGCAGAAACCGCCAGTCGAACTTCGCCCCCACCTGGGCACCGTAGAGGTTGTTGTTGGTGGCCACGCCGAGGTCGAGGGTGCCTGGCGCGCCGCCGCCGGGAAAGCTCGTCTGCGTGAGCACGTCCTCAAGTTGGAAGAACCGAAACCCAGCCAGCCACATAAGATTGATCCTACGGCTCGGAGCGGCCGGATCCTGCGAGAGAAACTCGGGCCGCTCCCAGAGCGAGTAGAGCCAGTTGATTTCGACGTCGTTGATGAGATCGGAGCGGCTGATCGTCTGCGCCGCGGAGTTGGTGAGATACGCTGAGGCGGGCGTGCTCCCGACCATCACGCCTTGCGCCTGCGGGATGGCGTCGATCGTCGCCGGACTCGCCGTGGCGGTCGCCGACGAGCCGATGCCGTAGACGCCCCAGTAGATGAACTCGACGGCGTTCTGCTGACGCGGACCGAACCAGCGGCCCACGTGCAGGTCGACGCCACCGGGCCAGGTGGCGGCGGCGTTGCTGGTCGTGAGTTGCACGCCGCCTGCCGGCAGCATCGTGGCCGTGCCCGCGGGAAGCGTGCGAGTCATCACCAACCCGCTGGCACCGGCGAACCAGCGGGGCCAGTTCGGCAGCATGTCGGCAGCGTCACCGACGGGGATGCCCGCGAAGCCGGCGGCGTTGAGCGGATCGGCGATGTACATCGGGGGCGGCTCGCCGACGGCGGGGAGTGCATTGTCGGCATCAGCAGGCCGTCCTGAAAGCGGATCTCCTGATGCCTCTCCGAGAGGCGGGCTCGGCGGCTGACTGAACGGGATCGATTCATTCGGCGGTGGCAGCGGCTCCTGCGAAAGGCCAAGTCTCGCCAGGAACGCCGCACAGAGCACGATGACGCAACGCCAGCCAGCCATGCCGCGGAACGGCGCTGGCACGACTGTCAGGCTCAATCTGAAGGGCGACGACACCATGGAGCAGACGCCGATACGGAGGCGGAAAACGGCCGACACGATCCTCGGGTGGGAGGGTCTGGAAACGCCGGCCGAGGGTCAAGCCCGTTTTGCTTTCGACAAGCGCCCCGGAGACGCATGCAGATCCCCCGGCTTACGCCGGGGGCTTGTATGGGGAGCGGGGACGAAGCAGCATGAACGGCCGGAGTGCATGCGATAGGGTCGCCCCCGGCACCGCTCATCCAACGGTACACTCGCAGATCGCGTGCGTCCCGCAAAACGCCCAGGCCGGCATCGACTTGCAAAGGCCCTCGCGTCCCCGGTTCGACCGCCGCACATACACCGCCGTCGTGGAAGTCTGAGAAAGATGCCCGGTTCACGCAGACAGCAGCACACACGGGCATCGGCGCTGGCGTGGCTGGATCGTCGGATCAATTTTGAACGGGCGGTGCCCGCCTCCGCGGCACCTGGCACGTTCGGACTCACGCGGGTGCGGCGGCTGCTGGCCACCATCGGCAATCCGCACCACCGTTTTCCTGTCGTGCACGTGGCGGGCACCAAGGGGAAAGGCTCGACCGTCGCCATGCTGGCCGCGGTGCTCCAGGCGGCCGGTCACCGGGTGGGCCGCTACATGTCGCCGCATGTCGATGCCCTCGAGGAACGGATCTGCATCGGTGGTCGGCCGATTTCCACCGCCGACCTCGTGCGTGCGTTCAACGTCGTCATCCCGGCCGTCGAACAGATGGACCACGCCGCCAGCCGGCGCGGCGGCAGCGGCCCGACCTGGTTCGAGGTGCTGACGGCGGTGGCGTTCGTGCACTTTGCTCGGGCCCGCGTCGATCTCGCCGTGCTCGAGACCGGGCTGGGGGGACGACTCGATGCCACGAACGTCTCACGGCCTGTGCTGTCGATCATCACGAGCATCAGCCTCGACCACATGCATCTGCTCGGCTCCACCGTCGGCCAGATCGCCACGGAGAAGGCCGGTATCATCAAGCGTGGCTGTCCGGTGATCTCAGCCGCCATCCACCCCGAGGCCCGGCGGGTCATCGAACGCACCGCGGCCCGTCGCCGCGCGCGGCTCGTGCAGTTGGGACGCGATTTTGAGGCCACATACCTGCCAGCGGGTGCGGGTGATTCGCACGCCGATCCGCTCGCTCCCGGCCGCGTCGCGGTGATGCTGGCCGGCGAGCAGACTGCCGAGCCACAAGTCTTCCCGCTGGCCATGCGGGGTGGGCATCAGGCGATCAACGCAGCGGTGGTGGTGATGGCCGCCCGCAGCCTCGATGCGAGAGGCATTCGCGTGAGCGACCGAGCGGTGGCGAAAGGGCTGAGCACGGTCAGCCTGCCGGCGAGAATCGAACGGATCGGCGAGCGTCCGCTCATCATTCTCGATGCCGCGCACAATGTCGCCTCGATGGAATCGCTGGTGGCGACGCTCGCGCCCGCGACACGCGTTTTCCGTCCGACGGTGCTCCTCTTCGCTGCCAGCGCCGACAAACAGATCGCCGAGATGCTGGCGGTGGCGCGGAATCGCTTCGACCACGTTGTGCTCACCCGCTACGCCACCAACCCTCGGGCAGCGACGGTACCGCAGTTGGTGGAGGCCTGCCGTCGTGCTGGGCTGCCCTCGCCGCAGGTCGCGACGGCCCCGGCGGAGGCACTGCGGTTGGCACGATCACTGGCCACACCCCGCGGTCTCGTCTGCGTGGCCGGCAGTTTCTTTCTCGCCGCCGAGATTCGCGCCGTGATGTAGATCGCTCAGTCCCGGTCGCGAATCGCATCAACCGCCTTCGCCAGCACCGGGTCCACCCGTCGCGGCTGCGATGCCTGCGACTCTGGCTGCGTCGGCGCGGCCATTCCACCCTTCGGCGGCACCACGTCGCGGATCCGCCGCCATGCCTGCAAGGCCTCGATCTGCCTGCCGGTGGGAGTGAGTTCACAGCCGCGGTCGGGGCTCACCCCCCAATCCGCATCGCTCTCGTCGTCGTCGCTCCGCCGGTGGATGTTCATGCGGCTGGGACGCAGATACTCCGACGTGGTGAGCTTCAGCAGGCCGCTGCCGTCTGACAGCGGCATGATCGATTGGACAGTTCCTTTGCCGAACGAGCGGTTGCCAACCACGATCGCCCGGCCGTGGTCCTGCAGGCAGGCGGCTACCACCTCTGCCGCGCTGGCGGTGAGTCCGTCCACCAGCACCGCCATGGGGATGTCGCCGAGGGCGGCACCACGAGTGGCCCGCCGCACGTCGAGGGCCGCGGCGTCATCGCCGGATGGTCCGCCGTCACCACCGCTTCGCCCCCCCACGGCGCGGCCTTTGGTCGAGACGATCACGCCATCGTCAAGAAAAACATCGCAGACGTCCACCGCGGCCGAGAGCAGTCCACCCGCATTGCCGCGGAGGTCTAGAATCAGCACGCCGCTGGAGTCCTGCTGTTTGGCATCGGCCAGACGACTTGTGATTGCTTCCACGGCGCGGTTGAGTTCGTCGGCTGTGCGCTCGCCGAAGCTGGTGATCCGAACGATCGCTGCCGCAGGCTCGCCTTCGATCATCCACTCCCACGAGCCGTCCTGGCGGCGCCGGTCGCCCAGCACGCTCTCTGTCTTGACCACTTCCCGCACCAGCGTGATGTCGCGAGCCGGCCCATCAACCGCCTCGTCCTCTGCCGACGCCGTCCTTCGTGACGCGACGGAAAGGAGCACCGGTGCACCTGGCTTGCCCCGCAACCGTCGAAACGCCTCCACGAGCGGCATCTGCAGGGTGGACATTCCATCAATAGCCAGGATGCGGTCGCCTGCGGCGATGCCGGCATGCCATGCCGGCGAGCCAAGCACGGGACTCACGACCGTGATGCCTCGGTGGGATTCCGCCCTCGTCAGCTCCACGCCTATGCCGCCGAATTCCTGATCGAGCAGACTCTCCAGCTCGTCCCGGCGGTCGCCGGCAACGAAGGCGGAATGCTCGTCGAGCCTGGAAAACACACCCTCCATCGCCGCATCGAACAGGCTCTGCTGATCAACAGGCTCGAGATACGCGCGGTCGATCGCGCCGAGCACCTCGGCAAAACGCCGACCGTGGCCGGCGCGGTCGCGGGCCATCCAGGCCACCACCGCGGTGACGATCATCAGCAGCAGTACGAAGAGATTGCGTTTGGGCATGGCGGTGGTCGAGGCGGGCAGGATCAGTCGGCGGTGGAGGCGAGGGGATCGGCTGTCAGCATCTGCCCTTTGGCTACCACGGTCACGCCTTGCGGCGAAACCGTCAACCCCCGGGCGGCATCCTCCGCGTGGTCAAAGCCAATTGACATGCCGGACGGGACCCGGACGCCCTTGTCGATGATGGCACGACGCACCCGGGCGTGGCGGCCGATGTCCACCCCCTCGAAGAGGATGCTCTCCTCGACCCAGGCAAAGCTGTTCACCCGCACGCCTGGGCCGATGATCGACCGGGTGACCCGGCCGCCGGAGATGATCGCCCCGGGACAGACGAGGCTGTCGGTGGCCTCGCCGCGGCGGGCGTCCGGCCCTTCGCCGGCGAAGACGAACTTCGGCGGCGGATAGGACGGATACTGCGTACGGATCGGCCACTGCTCGTCGTAGAGGTTGAGTTGCGGATCGACGTCGATGAGATCCATGTTGGCGTCAAAGTAGGCGTCGATCGTGCCGACATCCCGCCAGTAGGCATCGCGCTTCCTGTTCTCGTCGCGAAACGGGAAGGCATGCACACCGTGGGAGTCGATCACGGCGGGCAGCACATCGTGACCGAAGTCGTGCCGGCTCGCGCGGTCGTGGGCATCTTCCTTGAGCCGCTCCAGAAGAAACGGCGCCGAAAAGCAATAGATGCCCATCGAGGCGAGGCACATGCCGTCGTTCCCCGGGATCGCGGGGGGATCGGCGACCTTCTCGCGGAAGGCCCTCACGCGGCCCGCCCCGTCGACCTCCATCGTGCCGAACTCACCGGCCGCCGCCCGGGGCACGGGCAGCGCGCCGATGGTCACGTCGGCACCGCTCTCCTCGTGCGCGTTGATGAGCGACTGATAGTTCATCTTGTAGATGTGGTCGCCAGCGAGCACGACCACCAGCCTGGGAGCCGCCATCTCGAGTGAGTAGATGTTCTGGTAAACAGCATCGGCCGTGCCGAGGTACCAGTTCTCGTCCACCCGTTGCTGGGGCGGCAGGACGTCGAGAAACTCACCGAGTTCCCGACAGAAGAAGCGGTGCCAGCCGACGTTGATGTGGCGATCGAGGCTGATGGCCTTGTATTGCGTGAGCATGAGCACGCGCCGCAGTCCGCTGTTGAGACAGTTCGACAACGCGAAGTCGACGATGCGGTAGTTGCCGCCGAACGGCACCGCGGGCTTGGCGCGGTCGCGCGTCAGCGGTTCGAGCCGTGCCCCTTTGCCACCGGCAAGAACCACCGCGACGACATCGCGGACCGGTTTTGGGTCCACGTGCTGGGAACGCATGAAAAACTCCTCTCCCGCAGGGCCGCCACCGTGCGGGGTCTCTCTTCCGTGGGTCAACCACGTCAGACCAGACTATACGCGGAACCCCCCGCTGGTGGCGATGCCGGCACTGCCCCCCGGACTCCCGCGTTTTCCCAGGCCTCACTTCCAGGCCTCCTGGAATCGCTGTTTTTCGCGGCGAAGCGATCTGGCACCGATCCGGGCCGGTCTTTACCCTCCCCGCCGCTTTCCCGGCAGTTGCTGACGTTCGGATACGGCAGCGGCCCCGGTGTCCACCTGGAACCCACTGCCATGGCCAGCCGGTCAAAGGGCCACTCCCGCCGTGATCGCGACACAGACTCGAGCGATTCGCTCAAGCCGTTGGTGGTGCTCGTGCTGTTGGGCACGATCCTGTACGGCGCTTGGTCGGTCGTCAACAAGGGCCCCGGTGGCACACAGGGCACGCCCGCGGAGCCCGTGAGGGCCGATCTGGCGTCGGCTCCCGCGTTTGCGCCGCAGGTCGATGTTCCGGCCGTATCGGCAGCGGCAGCCCCAGCCACGCCTCAACTGCAGGCAGGCCCCACGCCCTTCCCCAACACGTCATTCCCCAGCCCCACAGGCATGCCACCAGCCGCGCCGGCGGCAGCAACGCCAACCGCAGCCGATGCCGCGCCAACCTATCTCAGCGCCGTTTCCGCGCCGCCGCCGCTGGCCGACCCGGCCGGCATGTCCGAACTCAACTCAGCGCGGGCTGTTGGCTCCGTCGCTCCGCCAGCATCGACATTTGCCCCGCCATCCCCGCCGCAGGCACCACCGGCTTCCAGCTTCGGCGGGGATGCACCGCCGTCGACAGCCTTCGCATCGGCGTGGGCCGATGCCCACGACAAGCTGGCTGCCGGCCGCTATGCCGAGGCGCTGGCAGTGCTGTCAAATTGGCATGACGATCCGTCGCTTGGCCTCGAGGAGAGTCAGCGACTGGAGGACCTCCTCGGACAGTTGGCCGGCACGGTGATCTACTCGCAGCAAGACCTGCTGCTGCCGCCATACGTCGTTCAGCAGGGTGAGACGCTGCTCTCGATTGCCGCCCCGCTGGCGGTGCCATGGCAACTGCTCGCCAAGATCAATGGCGTGTCCGATCCGGCCCGACTCGTGCCGGGAGAAACGCTCAAGCTCGTCCGCGGTCCCTTCGACGCCGTGGTGAGCGTGTCGCGCCGGCGGCTCAGCCTGCAGGTGGGCGGCAACTATGCCGGCAGTTTCCCCGTGGTGGTGGGCAGGCAGATCCGCGAGCGTGTCGGCTCGGCGGTGCCTGTCGTCGCGATTGAACCAGGCGATGCGCCGGCGGAACAAACCGGCCCAGCCACGCAGGTGGCGTGGGCGCAGCCCGGCTCGAAGTCGATCGGGCTGGCGGATGGTCTGGCCATCGAAAGCGTCGCCGATCCGGCCACGATCTCCGAAGACTCCATTCCGGCCACGAGTCTGATCGTCGCCGACCGCGACATAGCCGAGCTCGCCGACATCCTCGGCCAGGGCTCGCGAGTGCTCGTGCGGCAGTAACCGCCATCCAAGCCCGCAGCGCGGATTCCTCTCGCTGGCGCTTCGGGCTTGCATGGGAGTGGCCGCGATCATCCAAGCCCGCAGCACAGGCAAGGGAAGGCGGGTGGCTTACCCGCCCAGCAGCGCGGACGTCGCCCTCTGAATCGCTTCGTCCACCGCGACCGAGTCGGCCGCCTCTGCCACGATCCGCACAATCGGTTCGGTGTTGCTGGCCCTCACAAGCAGCCAGCCACCCTCCCAGTCGAGCCGCAGGCCGTCGAGCCGGCTCGCCCGCGCTGTCGGAAATGCCCGTTCGATGCGTTCAAGCGCTGTGGCCAGCGCAGGCCCCTGCAGTTCCGGTGAGAGATCGACCTTCGTCTTCTTCATGACCAGTTGCGGGAGGCCGCGTGCCAGGCTGTCGATGCTCACGAGACCATGATCGTTTCCCCCCGCCGTGCACATCCGCTCGAGCACAAGGGCCATCGCCACGAAGCTGTCGCGGACGAGCACCACCCGCGGGTCGATCACGCCGCCGTTCCCTTCGCCGCCGAGCATGGCACCGCAGGCGAGCATTGCATCGACGACATTCGCCTCACCGACGGCCGACACCTGACAGGGTACGCCGTGCCGCGCGGCGATCACCGCCGCCATACCGCTCGTCGAGCAGTTGACCACGATCGGCCCCGAGCCTTTCGCCAGTGGGGCCTTCGCAAGCACCGCCTCGACGGCCAGCGCGAGCGTCGCCTCCTCGCCGATGTATCGCCCCTCGGCTGTGGCGATCGCCAGCCGATCGGCGTCGGGGTCCTGGAAGAAGCCGATGTCAGCCTGCGCGAGGCGTATCCGGGGGAGCATGTCGGCGAGGTTGTCGGCTGTTGGCTCGGGCGTGTGCTCGAAGAGGCCGTCGGGTTCGCCCCCCTCGATCACGACCTCGCAGCCAAGATGCGCAAGCAGCGGCCGGGCCACCCGGCTGCCCGCACCGTGGCCCGAGTCGAGCCAGACCCGCGGCCGGCAGCGGCGGATCGCCTCGACGTCCACCGTCTTCGCGACGAGTGCGATGTGGGCCGGCCCGCCATCGACCCGGCGAACGGTGCCCGCCGGCGCGGACTGACTTCCAGCCCCGTCGACCGGGGAGGATGGCGTCCGAAATCCCTCGAGCACCACGGCGCCGGCGGCTGCCGGGAGCACGCGGCCTTCCGAGGAAAAAAGCTTGATTCCGTTGTAGGGAGCGGGGTTATGGCTGGCGGAGATCTGGATGCCGCCAGCGGCCCGTTCCTGTCGCACGACGATCCCCACGGTCGGCGTGGCTGCGATCCCACAGTCGACCACGTCGCGGCCCGCTCGCGTGAGGTGTTCCGTTATGGCGGCTGCCAAAAAAGACCCGGAGGTGCGGCCGTCTCGGCCAATGACAATCGGCCCGGCCGGCAGCGTGGCAGCGAAGGCGGCGACATAGCGAACGGCCACCTCCGGCGTGAGGCTGCCGCCGACAATCCCGCGGAGCCCCGAGACGCTGACGATCAGGATGTCTCGCGTCGGTTCATTGCTCGATTCGCCCATGGGTTCTGCTGGTCCTGTGTTCGAAGTGTGCTCACCGCGGGCGGGGAGAAAGGCACGCGAGGCTTTCCCGCAGCCAGGTCGCGTCCTTCGTCAGACATTCACGCCAAGCATGCGTCCCACCTTGCGACCGATCCATGGGCATTGTTTTTGGTAGATCATTCGATGCAATTCCTGCCGTACTTCTTCCTTCGCCGCCTCGAAATGCTGCCGTGAAATGCCACGCGACAAGATTCCACAGACTCTCGGGAAATGCGCCCGCAACAAATCCGCGTGATGCCAATTCACGAAAAACTCGTCCTCCGGATCGGGGTCGTAGACATCCAATCCGATATACGCCTGCCCAGGATTTGGCGTGTACATCGTTCGCCCCCCTGACTGCAGCGTGCCGGGAAGCTTCAGGATCGACGCCGTCTGAAGCCTTGTGTAATGATCTCGGCCCCCAACAATACAATCGTAATACCGGAGCATCTCATCATCGGTCAGGTACAGGCGTTTTGTAAAACGCGTGCCCCACTTCACCAGCCACTGTTCTGAAATATGACGCACGACAAGCGCTGATTTGTAGAGCGTTTGATTTCGTCCCGTATACCCAACGAGTGACGAGTGGTTTCCGGGCAGAAAGTAGACCGTGAGGTCACACTGCACCGCGGGAAGCGTGGGCGAAAACATTTTTGTCCGCTCATCGCGGGCATAAAACGCAACATACTTCTTGACGTTGCTCTTCAACTCCACCTTGTCGGCACCTCGCTCAGACCCGCCCGGCACGGGGTCGACGGCGACGATGCGGATATCTTTTTGAGCGAGGCGTGCCTCAGCCCGGCAGGCGTTTGCAAACATGCCGCAGGTCACAGCCCCACGGCTCCATCCGATGCAATTGATACTGTCGACTTTGTCCGCTGCGGCCCGATCCAGTTCTATGGACCTCATTTCGTTGTCCAAGAAACAAGCCGCACAGACCTTTTGCTTGGACTGGGTGCCGGCCAGGTACCCCCCCTCGGCAAGCGGTTTTTTGATGGTAATAGTCTGAGACGTACATGCGTCACAGAACACCTTCCCGCAGAGCCTGCAGTGGTGCCGACGCGTCATCAACCCGAACCCCTTGTTGCAGGCGGCATTCGAGCACCTGCTGGCATCGGCATCTTTCATCCAACTCCGCCCAGCGGCTGGCTCTATGGCTTCACGGCCAATTCTCCCCAGGATGATGTCGATCGCGAACATGACATTTTCATCCCACCCGGCGCCTGTCGCAACGCCTCTGAGGGTGCTGTAGTTCGTCGTCCCGCGGATCTTTTCACCCTCTTGGTGATTGCCGCTCCCCGGGCCATCGATGATGGCCTTGGTCTCTCGTGCGACACCATCGCATCGCTCGTAGAGCCGGCTCACCAGTTCACCGTTCGGTGCTGTCTCCGGGTTGCTCGTCGTATCCCCCGAGTTCGACGAGGTGCCACAGAAAAACAATGAGAACACAGGCATCGAAGATGTCTCCCACAGAGTGGCTGGATTCCGGACCGTAGACTAGTCTTCCTATCCGGGCGCTCCTAGGGCCCACAACCAGACACATGCAGGAGACGTCGAAGGGAGGGTGCGGTGGGTCGCGGTGTTCTTGCCGCCTCCGGCCCGCAGCTCCGACGTCGCCTCGAACTTCCCCACCGAAGGCCGGAGTGTTCCTACCATGTCCACTGCCCCAGACACCCCGCTCGCAGCCCGTCTCGCCGCCATCGATGCCGCCCACGCGGCCGGCACGATCACCGACCACTCCGCCCGTACGATGCGAGACTGGCTCACGCAGCCCCGCTATGCGGAGTTTGCCGGTGAACTGGCGACGCGGATCGACCGGGCTGCGGGGGAGCCCGCCGTCTGGAAGGAACTCGACGACGTCTACTGGACGGTGATCCCGTTCGGCACCGGCGGCCGCCGCGGCCGGATGTATCCGGTCGGCTCCAACGCCATCAACGACCGCACGATCGGCGAGAGCGCGCAGGGACTGGCCGACTATGTGCGGAGCGTGATGCCTGCCGGCCAGGAGCCCTCCTGCGCCATCGCCTACGACACCCGCCATCGCTCCGAGCACTTCGCCAAGCTCTGCGCCGAGGTGTTGCTTGCGGCTGGCTTCAGGATTTTCTTTCTTCGCGGCTTCCGCAGCACGCCGGAACTGTCATACGCCGTTCGCCACACGCAGAGCACCTGCGGCATCATGGTGACGGCCAGCCACAATCCGCCCAGCGACAACGCCGTGAAGGTCTACTGGGCCGGCGGCGTGCAGGTGCTCCCACCACACGACAAGGGGATCATCGACCGCGTGATGCGGTGCGACGCCGTGCACCGTGAGAGCTTCGAGGCGGGTATCGCCAGCGGCCGCGTGCAGTTCGTGGAGCAGGAGATCGATCCGGCCTTCGTCGCTGCGGTGCTCAGGCAGTCCACTACGGGCCCCCGGGACGTCTCCATCCTTTACACCCCGCTGCACGGGGTCGGTGCGAGCGCCGTCGTGCCGGTGCTCAACGGGGCCGGCTTCAAGAAGCTGCGGCTCTACGGCCCGCAGGAGATGCCCGACGGTGATTTCCCGAACGTGCCCGGTCATGTCGCCAACCCCGAAAACCCGGCAGTGCTCGAGGGGGCGATCGCCGAGGCGAAGGACCGCGGCGACGACCTCGTGATGGCGAGCGACCCCGACTGCGACCGGCTTGGCGCAGCGGCACCGCTCACCATCGCGGCCGGCAGCGGCTGGCAGACCTTCACAGGCAACCAGATTGCAGCACTCTTGGTCGACTGGGTGCTCTCCAGTCGTAAGCGGCTCGGCACGCTCTCGGTCACCGACCACGTGATCACCACGCTCGTGACCACCGGTATTGTGCGACGCATCGCGGATGCCTACCGGGCAACGACCGTCGACACGCTGCAGGTCGGCTTCAAGTGGAT